>JASFKF010000010.1:0-12107 GCA_050118775.1 Syntrophobacterales bacterium | reverse complement strand
CAACTGGAACAACAGCAGAAACTTTGTATTGCCCGTCTTTTACCCTTGAAGCCTGAATTGATTCTTATGGATGAGCCTTGTTCAGCGCTAGACGCTGAATCCACCCGGGGCATAGAGGAGTTGATGTTGAGTTTAGCAGGACGCTACACCATTGTCATCGTCACCCACAATATGGCACAAGCTCGCCGTGTAAGTGACGAATGTATTTTCATGCTCCTCGGGGAAATCATCGAGCACAGTCGCACCGCGGATCTGTTTCTTACGCCAAAAGACTCTCGGACTGCCGATTACATCGAGGGGCGGTATGGTTAAAATCAGCCGATGAGGAGCAATCTTCATGTTCTACAAAACAGGGAGTAAATGTGCAGCATCCATTCTCATCTCCTCTGTGATCTTATTGTGCATCTCTGCAACCTCTTGCACAAAAGAAGAGCAAGAAGCCGCCGTCTCTTCGCCCGAGAAGGTTACTGTGCAAAATTCCGGTTCTGATACGATGGTTGTCCTGGCCCAGGCCTGGGCAGAGGAATATGCCAAAGTAAAACCTTCGGTCTCGGTGGAAGTCTCCGGAGGAGGATCTGGTGCTGGCATAGCGTCTTTGATCAACGGCACTGCCGACATCGCCAACAGTACTAGGCCAATGACCAAGCAAGAAATAGAGATGGCTAAAGACAATACTGGGAATGAACCCCAAGAATATATAGTTGGCTATGATGCTTTGGCGATCTACGTCCACAAGGATAACCCCCTCGATGGAATCAGCATCGGACAACTAGCCGAGATCTATGGAGAAGGTGGCACAATCACCAAGTGGTCCCAACTCGGAATTAAATATCCGAGTTGTCTAAGCGATGATATTATCCGCATAAGCCGACAGTCAAGCTCCGGCACCTATTACTATTTTCGCGAGGTATTGCTTGGAAAACAAGGGGATTTCAAGTTGGGATCTAGAGATCTCCACGGATCCAAAGATGTCGTAGAACTAGTGGCGACGACTCCCTGCGCCATTGGCTACAGTGGGATGAGATACGCAACCTCTTATGTGAAGAAGCTCAAAGTTGCCGACAAAGACAACGGCCCATTCTTCGAAGCCACTGTTGAAACTGTACGGGACTCCACCTATCCGATCCACCGACCATTTTTCATCTATTCTCTCGGCCGGCCGACTGGAGAGACGAGGTCCTATCTCGAATGGATTTACTCCGACAATGCCCAGGACATTGCCCAAATAATGGGATACGTTCCATTACCGCATGCAGAGCGGACTATGCGGAAAGCCCGTTTGGCCACGACCGATTAGGAGGACAGAAGCGACTGTCACTGGACAACCTCTGCCCTCATCCACTCTGCCAAATTCTGGCTATCATCAGCGATAGCGTAGATGATTTCAACTAAAGGTAACAAAGGAAAAATTTCCACCCGCTCCGGCTACTCTTTAAAAATTATCTTTTTCAGCCCATTCTCTAAGAGGTCATTTTCATTTTCGGCTTGGCGGATATCTCCAATGATACTCTTGATTCTATTAGATTTGTCTTCTTCAAAATGCGCCTTGCCACTAGAAAAAGAAATTTCTGGCTATTGGTTCGAGTCACATTTTAAGCCTCTCCCGTGCCGGCTAACACTGCAACTGCTGAGTAGGTGATCGAGCAATAATGAGTGCGGATTCGATTGTACTGATTCTAGCCACCCTTGTAGGCCTCTATATGGCCGCCAATATCGGCGCCAATGACCTGGCAAATGCCATGGGAACCTCGGTCGGCTCTCGGGCCTTGACCTTGAACCAGGCCGTGGTGATTTCAATCCTGGCAAACTTGTTAGGGGCTGTACTGGCTGGGGGTCATGTAACCAACACTATCAGCAAGGGCATGATCGACCCTGATTTGCTTGCCGCTACACCCGACAAACTAATGCTTGGCATGTTTGCCGCCTTACTTGCCAGCGGCATTTGGGTCCATTTGGCTACGGTATTGGGAATGCCAGTTTCCACTACCCATTCCATAGTGGGCGCCGTGGTGGGCTTTGGCGCACTCACAGTGGGAATCGGTGCCATTTCCTGGGGTAAAGTTATTACCATCGCAATTAGCTGGGTTGTCTCTCCGGTCTCTGGGGCAATCATCGCCGGGGGCATTTATTATCTCATCCGCGAGAAAGTTTTCAGGGCAGACACCCCTGAGTCTGTAGCACTACGGTGGGCACCTTTCTTAATCGGCTTCGTGCTAGTGACAATTATTCTCTCTTTTATTTTTAAGGGTCTCAAAAATCTGCATCTCGACCTAGGTTTCGGCCAGGCTCTGCTCATTGCACTTCCTTGTGGGGCAGCAGGCGGCTTAGTTGGCACCCTCTTGCTTAGGGCTCTCCTTGGCCGACGAAAACTGAACGGGGAAATGCAACACCATACCTCACCACTGCAGGCTTTATTTGCCTATCTCCAGGTGTTGACTGCATGTTACGTAGCCTTCGCCCATGGGGCCAATGACGTGGCCAATGCCATCGGCCCCCTGGCCGCTATTTTTTCAGTGGTCAAAACCAAAAGTGTAGCCATGCAGGTGGAGGTATCAATTTGGATGCTAGCTATAGGTGGAATCGCCGTAGGTGGCGGCTTATATGCCTTTGGTGCCAAGGTAATGGAGACTGTCGGCGGTAAAATTACCGAGCTAACACCGGTACGGGGATTTTGCGCCCAGTTTGGTGCTGCCACTACAATTCTGGTATGCTCAAGGCTGGGATTGCCGGTTTCCACTACTCACGTCCTCGTGGGTTCTGTGGTGGGGGTGGGCTTTATGCGGGGTATGGGATTCCTAGACATGAGACTATTGCGTAACATCGGTTCGTCTTGGGTGATAACCCTACCCTTTACGGCAGTTCTGGCTATGATTCTTTATAAATTACTTACATGGTTTTTCCTGTAGCGACTGGCTGCGTTACTGGGAGGTATGCTTATGAGATTTTCATTCTTCTCTCTTTTTTACGAATCACCTTTTGTAAAGCTGAAGAAACATGCTGACAAAGTGAAGGAATGCGCCTGGATGTTCAAGCGGGCTGTGAATTGCTATGTGGAGCAAGATTGTGAGGAATTCGACGAGCTCACCGAGGAAGTGGCCAAACTAGAGAGCCAGGCGGATGAACTCAAACGTAATCTCCGCAACCACCTGCCTCGGGGAATATTCATGCCCATGGACAAGTTTGTTTTCCTCGACTGCCTCCGTGAGCAGGACCACGTGCTGGATGATGTGGAGGAAGCTCTCTACTGGCTCTCATTCAAACCCATGGGGGGAATCCCTGAGGAATTGGTGGGTGATTTCCTCGATCTTATTGATGCGGTCATACCCGCTATAGAGAAAATGCCTGACATGTCAGAGCAGGCTCTTGTTTACTTCAAGAACAGTACCGAAGAGAATCGCAACAAGCTAAAAAGCATTGTCCGGGAGATTTACCAGGCTGAAAAGGAGTCAGACCACCTGGAGCATGAGCTTAAAAAGAAAGCTTTCGCCTTGTTAGAAGATCCCGTTGAAATTTACCATATTGTTAGGCTGGTGGAAATTGTCGGCGACATTTGTGATCATGCTCAGAATGCCTCAGACCGTATGCGCACCATGATCGCCAGGTAGATTATCATCATTGTCCCACGCTCTATGCCTAATTCCCTGCCAGGTTAGCAGCCCTTGAGGGCCTCGAATCTTTCTTTCCTCCTTGCCAAAGAACACCCAATCACTTTAGAATTTGGTTTCATGGCCTCGTAACAGCTTTGTAACAAAACGATCACTATTATGTAACTCTATCCATTTAGCCTAATCTTTTTATCCTGGAGGTTTAGATGGAACAATCAACTATACTGGTCGTCGAAGACGAAATGGATATTTTGCAGCTTGTGGATCACAATCTCAAGCTGGCTGATTTTCATGTTTTGACTGCACAGGATGGTTACGAGGCTCTCTCTCTCGCCAAAAAACATCTTCCTCAATTGGTAATCCTCGATCTTATGCTTCCCGGCCTAGATGGCTTTGAGGTTTGCAAAGAACTGAAGCGAAGCCCAACAACAAAAAACATCCCTGTTTTGATGCTCACGGCCAGAGGTGAGGAGGTGGATCGAATTGTTGGGCTGGAACTCGGGGCTGACGACTACGTGGTGAAGCCCTTCAGCCCAAGGGAATTGGTCCTGCGTGTTAGGGCGATTTTACGAAGATTCTCACCTGAAGAAAGTCCCGTGACCAGATGGCAAAGAAATGGCTTAGGGGTGGATTATGAGTCCCATCGGGTCACGGTAGACAACCAAGAAACCATCCTTACCGCAACTGAATTTCGACTATTGGCCGAACTGATCAGGAACCTGGGCAAGGTTTTGACCAGAGACCAATTGTTGGATAAAGTTTGGGGCTATCAGTTCGATGGTTACGCTCGTACGGTGGATACACACATTCGCAGGCTTCGTCAAAAAATTGGACCTTACGCCGAGTGGATCGAGACTGTGCGCGGGGTGGGCTACCGCTTTCGGGATTGAAATATGCTCAAGAACCTCTCTTTCAGAAGTCGCCTCTTGCTTTCCTTCTGGGGTGTGATCTTTCTGGCTCTTCTCCTGCCATCAATATATTACCGTCAAACACTCAGCCGGGACATCGAGGCAGACACTCGCTCCAATGCTATCCACCAACTCAACCTGGCTTTCTGGCTTTTTTATCAGGAACAGCCTTTCCAGACTGCTACCTCACTGCAGGAATGGTGCAAGACACTTGGTGAGCACCTCGGCACGCGCATCACCTACGTGGCAGAAGATGGCAAGGTAATTGCCGATTCTCGGGTCTCCTTTTCCCGGGTTCCAGCAATGGATAATCACGCCAATCGGCCAGAAATAATTCAGGCTTACAAAGAAGATTTGGGAACATCCACCCGGTACAGCACCACCCTCGGAAAGCATCTAATTTATTCGGCTAGAAGGACCAATGGGCACGGTGCAATCCCCAGCGGCGTTATTCGGGTAGCAGTGCCTTTTTCAGAAGTTAAAAGACGGTTGGATAACCTCAGCAAAAACTTCCTCCTGACTATTGTCATAACTCTGCTGGCCACCTTTTTCCTGAGCTATATTTTGGTACGTCAATTAGAGATTCCAATTCGAAGGATGATTCGCGCAGCGCAAGCCGTAGGAAGTGGGGATTATCGTGAACGAATCCGTCGCTATCCAGGTAAAGAATTCTTACCCCTCGCCCAAGCCATCAATCAAATGGCGGAAAGCATTGAGACTCATATTCAGATAATTACTGAGCAGAAACAGCAGTTGGAAGCGATTCTTAATGGCATGACTGAGGGAGTCATGGTGTTGGACTCCTCAGGTAAGATCAAGACCACCAACGAAGCCCTCGGCAGGATTATCCCTGATCTGCCCACCAGCACGGGGCGGCGACCCTTAGAAGTAATTCGCAGCCACGAACTGCAGAAAGCATGCGACCAGGTTATTGGCGGCAATTACCACAGGGAATCACAACCTTTAAGGCTGGAGATCTCCTTGGATATTGGGCGAGTGTTCGACGTCAACATTGTTCAACTTGGAGACCGGGAGCAAGGTATAGGCGCCATAGTCGTCTTTCATGATATCAGCGAACTCAAGCGATTAGAGAAAGTGCGTCAGGATTTTGTTGCCAACGTGTCTCACGAACTGCGAACTCCACTTACTTCCATCAAGGGCTACGCAGAAACATTACTAAATGAAGGGATTGAAGGCTCGGACTCTGCGGGCGACTTCCTCCAGATTATTCTCAAGCACGCGAATCACATGAGTAAGATGGTGGACGATCTTCTGCAACTGGCAAGACTCGAGGCCACTCAGCTGCCGCCAGAGTCCGTGTTGGTCAATGCGGCAGATGGTCTTCATTCCGCCTGGAAGGCTTGCGCTTCCCTCGCCGGAGAGAAAGACATGCTGCTGGAGAACCTATTGCCAGAAGAAGGAGTTCTGGTCAGAGCCGATTCCGAACAACTCGAGCAAGTTTTCCGCAACTTGCTCGAGAATGCGGTCAAGTATAGCCCTCCTGGCGGTACAGTGACGGTTTCCTCCGATGTCGGACCCGGGAGTGTGACTTTCCAGGTTCGCGATGAGGGACCCGGCATACCCATCCAAGATCAAACTAGGATCTTCGAAAGATTCTACCGGGTAGAAAAAGATCGCACCAACCACAAGGAAAGCACCGGTCTTGGTCTGGCCATTTGCCGCCACATTATTCAAAATCACGGTGGCAAGATTTGGTTGGAGAGTCCTCCCCAGGGTGAGACTAAAGGCTCAGCCTTCTTTTTTACCCTTCCTCTTGCCACCAAATAGCCATGATATAGTCCTAAAATCGGAAAAAGGATGATATATTGACCTTCCAGGTAAGTCCAAACACAATCATCATGAATAATAACTTGCAGGTTATTTCGCTCAGGAGAAGCGAATATGGAAATCAGACGACGGTATAGTCAGGAACTGGATGATCTGAAACTCGAAGTCCTTCGCATGGCTGCCTTGACCGAGAGTGCTCTAAATAAAGCCCTCCAAGCCTTGTTTGAGCGCAGCTCTGATATGGCCGAAGAGGTTGTGGAAGGAGACCAGGAAATAGACTTGCTGGAAGTTGAGATCGACAGGCGGTGCTTAAGATTGCTGGCCTTGGAACAGCCCATGGCCAAGGATCTTCGTTTTATCATCGGCTGCATTAGAGTTTCCATAAATCTCGAGCGTATTGCCGACCAGGCGGTCAACATCGCTGAAAGGGCCCTTTATCTCAATCAACGACCCGCCCTTCCGCATCAGCCTCCAATGGAACAGTTGGCCACTACTTCGGTGAACATGCTCAAGAAAGCAGTGTCAGCCTTCAATAATGGGAAGACCAGAGAAGCATCCGAAGTTTGCCAGATGGATGACAGGGCAGATGAACTCAACCTGGAGATTCTCAAACATTTCATCGATTACATGATTGAAGAAGTAAAATCGGTGGATCGGGCAGTTAACACTATCATTATCTCTCGCTGTCTCGAGCGCTGTGCCGACCTCGCCACAAACGTAGCCGAGGCTGTGGTTTTTATTGTGGAAGGAGTTGATATCAAGCATTATTGTAAGCCTTGATCGCAGGGCGCTAAGCGCATAGCGCATGGCGATTTGAGTCAGATGATAATTTCCGCTATTCCTTGAACCTGGTTCGGGTTTATTTTTAGGGAGGAGGGCGCGATGAAAAGAATTCTGCTTTTTCTAGGTTTGCTGACACTTTCTTTTTCTTTAATCTCAACCCCGACTGAAGCAAAAACCTTACTCAATATTATCAAGGGCGGAAAGATTGTTATAGGGGTCAAGGCCGATTATCCTCCTTGGTCAGCCATTAATGAAAAAAGCGACTTCGAGGGGTGGGAGATAGACCTTTGCCGCAAGCTTGCCGAGTATCTTTTTGGAGACCCCAGTAAAGTTCAGTTCGTGGCGGTCACTAGCGAAAATCGGATAAAGCTTCTTAACTCGGGCAAAATAGATATTATTTGGGCGACTATGGGAAAAACCCCACAGCGGACTCAAGAGGTTGACTTTTCCATTCCCTACTTCGAATCTGGCGTCCGCCTCCTGGCCAAAAAGGGCTCAGGGATCAGTTCCATTTACGATCTTAATGGCAAAAAGGTGATCACCATCAAAGGAACTACTGGCGCCCAAGCCCTTGCTGAACTGGTCCCAAAGGCGGAACAGATCAAGTTGAGCACGACTCACGAGGCTATTCAGGCGCTGCGAAACGACCAGGGAGTTGCCTTTGCTCAGGATGATCTATTGGTATTCACCCTGGCACTATACAATCCGGAGTTTGAAGTTGTTGGCGAACATTTCAATACTACTCATTGGGGTGTCGCCGTGCCCAAGGGTGAGGAGGACGTCAAGGCTTTTATAGATGTCTCACTCCGGCTGATGCACGAGACGGGATTCCTCCAGGACTCGCTAAAGAAGTGGTGGGGTGGCTGGGTACTGGATGAGTATCTGCGAAGAATCGAAAAAGTTTTTCAGGAACAGCCTCAATGATCGCGAGCTGGAGCTCGCTCCTACAAGTACTGAAACCTTTCTGTAGGAGCAAGCTTGGCTTGCGATTTTAAGTACCTCCCCACTTACAACCAATGACAGCAAAGCTTAGTGACCTAATGACGACGAAGGCAAGTGACGCGAAGCGCTAGCTGCCTGCTGAAAGCCCTGAGCTTGTCGAAGGGCCCGTCTCGCTCGACCTCTCGTCTCGCTTTACCCCATGCTCTATGCTCCATGCTCTATGCGCTTTGACCTGACCCAAGGGAATAGGTTTCCGAGACCCTCATGACAAATAAGAAAAAACTTCGAATTCTGTACCTCTGCACCGGCAACTCATGTCGCAGTCAAATGGCTGAGGCTTTTACCCGCCATCTCAAAGGTGACCAGATAGAAGCCCTTTCGGCAGGAGTGGCTCCCAAGGGAATAGATCCAAGAGCGACAAAGGCCATGTCGGAGCTTGGCATTGATATGGCCAACCAGGGTTCCAAGTCGCTCAACCAGGTGATACACAGGCAATTTGATTACGTGGTGACCTTATGTGACAACGCGCAAAAGACTTGCCCCAGTTTTCCAGGCAAAACCAGGGTCATTCATGTGGGCTTCGACGATCCACCGAAACTCGCGGCAAAGGCAAGAGATGAAGAAGAAGCCATGCTCCACTACCGTCGTGTCCGCGATGAGATCAAAGGTTTTGTGGAGAAGCTGCCCGAATCGCTGTCAGATAAAGTAGGTCAACAAAAGGATTTCCAGGCTGGAATCCAAGCCTTTCTAGATGATCTGCCCTTGGATTTAACTGAAAGGAAAGAGGACTAGCCGTCTTAAAGGGAAAAAAACCTTGCCAAATCTCTCAGGACCTCAGGGTCTATCCAGCACTCCACCTTCTGGCCTTTCCGCTGCATCCTGATTAACCCGGCCCGATAAAGCTCCTTAATGTGATGCGAAACAGTTGAAGGCACAATCTCTAAGTCTTGCGCCAGCTCTCCCACATAAGCTGTGCCTGTCTCAATGGTGTGCTTTGTCCCGGGTGCGCAGCAGGACACCAGGCGGAGGAAAATACGTAACCTATTAGGATTTGACAGTGCCTTGAATATCTCTGAGAATTTTTGGATATCTTTCTCGCGATAGTTCGACATATTTCGAAATATACTTAAGATCTATTTGCCTGTCAACAAAAAAACTTACGTCTATTTGGAAAACCTAGAGGGGGCAGGGATTAGATGCTTCTGGCTGTGCGGATCTCAACTCCATGGGCCTTCCGTGGTACATTTCCCCACTCACTATATACTCCACATTTTCGGCCACATTGGTGATGTGATCACCGATCCGTTCGCAACATCTTCCCATGAAAAGAAGAGTTGTACTTGGGGTTACCCTGGTGGAATCTTCTATCATTGTGGTGCGAAGTTGCGTCAGTAGACTGAAATAAATCTTATCGATTTCCCTGTCTCGATGCCAGATTTCAACTGCTTTCTCCACATCCAGCTCCTGGTAAGCAACCAGAACATCCCTCAACATTTCCAGGGCAGAATTTGTCATCTTAACGATCGACCTGATGGGTTTCTCAAGGGATATGCTTTCCAGGTCAATTACATGTTTTGCAATATTGGCTATGTAATCTGCTATTCTTTCAAAATCTGCCGCCATTTTCTGGGCTGCGATAATATTTCGCAGGTCCAGGGCCATTGGTTGGCGCAAGGCCAGTATACGAATGGCGAGCTCATCCACTTCACTCTGCAATCTATTGATTTTGCTATCGCCTTCAATGATATATCGTGCAAGCTCTGTGTCTCGTTCCACTAGAGAATGAACTGCCTTTGCTAGCTGTCCCTCGCACTCTCTGGCCATCTCGAAGACTTTTGATTTGAGCAGCTCCAGCTCCTGGGTAAAGGCTTTAACCGTGTGTTCTTTTCTCATCAGGACTCCCTCGAGCTAACCGAATCGTCCGGTTATGTAATCTTGGGTCAACTCGTGGCGCGGATTGGTAAAGATCACTTCCGTTGGGCCGATCTCGATGAGATCACCCAAATGAAAATAGGCTGTACGTTGAGAAACTCGGGAGGCTTGCTGCATTGAGTGAGTTACGATGACGATGGTGTATTGCTCGCGCAACTCATCTATGAGGTCTTCAATTACCGCAGTGGCAATGGGGTCCAGGGCTGAACAGGGTTCGTCCATGAGGATAACCTCGGGGTTGACCGCAATAGTCCGGGCGATACACAGCCGCTGCTGCTGACCGCCGGAAAGGCCAGTCCCCGGCTGATCTAACCTATCCTTCACCTCATTCCACAATCCAGCTTTCTTAAGCGAAGTCTCTACGACCGCATCCAGCTCTGTCTTGTTTGCGACGAGTCCGTGGATCTTTGGGCCATAAGCAATGTTGTCATAAATGGACTTGGGAAAGGGGTTGGGCTTTTGAAACACCATCCCCACCTGCGCCCGCAATGGAACCACATCAACTTTAGGATCATAAATATTCATCCCATCAAGGGTTATCTCCCCAGTGACCCGGCAGCCTTCAATGGTGTCGTTCATCCGGTTAAGACTGCGTAAAAAGGTTGACTTGCCGCAACCAGAAGGACCGATCATGGCAATAACTTCATTACGGCCGATATCTAGGGAGACGCTTTTGATCGCATGGTTGTCACCGTAATAAACATTCACCTTTCGACAAGTCATCCGCGGATTTTCCACGGTCGCCTCCCCAACAGTCTGCCGGTGCTCCCGGCTGACCAGTACAGGGCCGTCTTGAACCCTAGGAGCAGCGCCAATATCTTCTCCCCGCAGATCCTTTTCGATGTCCACTTCGCCTCCGTCCTTATTCGGACTTTCCTTTGGAAGTAGTGCGAATACCATGATCTAATCTCACAGTAAAGTTTTGAAAGTAAGCGAGCAGGCCTGGATGCACGCATCCGGGCCTGCTCACACATCATTAGTTGTTTAGAGCTGTAAGCACCCTTAACTTGCTAACATCGGCACGGTACTTCTTGCGCTCTGCATCAGGCATGGGAATCATCCCTTTATCGGCCAAATAGCCATCCGGACCCCAAGCCTTTTCACTGGTGAACTCACTGAGATATCCTTCCATGCCCGGTATCACCCCAATGTGGGCTTTCTTTACATAAAAGAACAACGGGCGCGAGACAGGATATTCGCCGGAGGCGATGGCCTCGAATGTGGGTTGCATGCCATCGACAAAGGAACCTTGGATCTTATCAGTATTTTGATCCAGAAAGCTGAAGCCAAAAATGCCAATTGCATTGGGATTGGCATCGAGCTTTTGCACTATGAGGTTGTCGTTTTCACCCGCTTCGATGTAGGCTCCATCCTCTCGAATACCGTGGGCGATTGCTTGGAACTTTTTCTTATCCTGTTTTCTTATGGCCGCAAGCCAACCGAACTTCTTGGCACCTGCTTCCATGGCCAGCTCAACGAATGCATCCCGCGTCCCGGAAGTCGGCGGAGGCCCGAGCACCTCAATCCTCTTGTTCGGCAGAGCGGGATTGACCTCTCTCCAAGTCCTGTAAGGATTGGGGACCAGACTCTCTCCACCCTTTGGATCAGGGACATCCTTGGCCAGGGCCAAGAAGATGTCCTTGCGGCTTAGCTTCATTGGTTTGGCTTTCTTAGAATTTGCCAGGACGATACCATCATAGCCGATCTTTACCTCGACGATTTCGTTGACCCCGTTCTGACGGCACTTCTCTAATTCAGACCCTTTGATGCGCCGCGAGGCGTTGGTGATATCGGGGTGCTCAACCCCAACCCCGGCACAGAACAGTTTCAGCCCACCGCCTGACCCGGTCGACTCAATCTTGGGCGTCTTGTAACGGCTGGTTTTGCCGAATTGTTCAGCCACCACAGTTGCGAATGGATAAACTGTGGAAGAGCCGACGATACTGATGTAGTCCCTGGCGGACTGAGCGTTTACTACCCCAGTTGATGTGACAAAAACAAAAACCAGGGCAGCGACTAGTACAACTGTTTTTCTTACCATTTCTTTCCTCCTTTTTTTGTTTTACTTACCTTCTACCAACGTTTTTCAAACTTTCTTCGCAGTACTATCGCTGCTGCGTTCATGAGCATCAAAAAAACCAACAGAACC
>JASFKF010000009.1:0-12237 GCA_050118775.1 Syntrophobacterales bacterium | reverse complement strand
CCGATAAGGATAACGTCGTCAACTCTGCCTTGTTTCAATTTCACCAACTCAATGAAGGCCCGGATTTCACAGGGGCGAAGTACCACTGCCACCTTACCCCCTAGCGGTTTTCTCGTGAGTTTTGCCACCACTTTTGCTGCGTTTATGGGGTAGACGGGCGCCAGTGGATCGGCAGCATCCAGCTTTTCCGGGTTCGTAATTAGCGCGGGCATTACTGCGCTTTTAGTGGGCAGGTGTTGGGCCACCATGAGGCCGTTGATTTCTCCGTCCCGAAGCACTGCCTTGAAAAAGTCCTGCAAAGAACTGACCAGGTTCTGATCCTTTATTGGTATCTTTACTGTGGTTGCCATCGATTCCCTCCAGATTATCTACTCGGGCTACAGAGATCTTTAAATGACCATCTGTTTCCGCACTTCATTGGGGCCTAACCCCTTGACCTCATCCACCAACTCTTTCATGGTGTTGGCAAAGTCAATTCCCTCGCTAGCTCCAATCCAGGTGAGCTTAAGCCTCCGTTGGTCAAAGCCGAAACGCGGCAAAATCTCTTTTAGCAATTTTACCCGCCGACGGGCCTTGAGGTTGCCGTTGATGTAATGGCAGTCACCGGGATGGCAGCCACTGATGAGCACTGCATCTGCCCCTTCCAGCAAGGCCTTGATTACATACTTGGGATCCACCATCCCGGTACACATCATTCTGATCATCCGCACATTGGGAGGTTGGGTTAACCTTGAGGTTCCGGCCAAATCCGCAGCAGTGTAGGTGCACCAGTTGCAGACGAAAGCGATTATTGTCGGCTCGAAGTCTGACATGATTTTCCTCCACCTAGAAATGTCAAAAATGAACTAAAGTGAGCAAAAATTTCTAAAATTGGTGAACAACTTTCCCTGACTTTTCATCTCGTATTCCGAGTTATCCCTTGGCAGGTTCGAATGCCACTTAGCCAACCAAGTCGTCCAGAATGCCTTCGATCTCGGCAAAGATCTGCCTACCGGTAAAATGGTTGATTCTTGCCGCCCCACTGGGACAATGGCCGGCACAACTCCCACATCCTTTACATAATGCCTCGTTGATCACCGAAACGTTTCTTCGTGGATCGAACTCAATGGCCGAATACGGACAGAGGTTGATGCAGGCCTGACATCCAGCACACACATCAGGATCAATCCAGGAGATGGTGGAGGGAATTTCTACCTTCCCCCTGGTAGCCAAAGCCAGCGCTTGAGCCGCAGCCCCAGCCGCATGGGAAACGGCATCCGGAATGTCTTTGGGCCCCTGACAGGTCCCTGCAAGGAAAACCCCGTCAGTGGCAGTGGAAACCGGACCCAATTTGGGGTGTTCTTCCAGGAAAAACCCATCACCTCCCTGGTTGATGCCAAACACCCGAGCCACCTCGGCAGCATCTTTGGTGGGCTCAATAGCCGTGCAAAGAATTACCATGTCCACTGGCACTCGTAGCTTTTTACCTATCAAGGTGTCTTCACCGATGATTATAAGTTTGCCCTCCTCCTCAGACCTTATGGCCTGGTCGGTTATCTCGGCAGGTTTTCCCCTTATAAAGGTAATCCCCTCTTCTTGCAGCCTACGGTAAAATTCCTCGTACCCTTTGCCGAAACAGCGCATGTCGATGTAGAAATTGTAGACTTGCGTGTCATGCCCAGCCTTTTCCTTGATGAGATGGCCGTATTTGAGGGCATACATGCAACAAACCCGTGAGCAATACTCGTGGTAATTAACATCACGACTTCCCACGCAGTGGATGATGCCAACGCTGGCTGGCGACTCGCCATTTTTCATTACTATTTGCCCACCCGTGGGTCCCACGGCATTGTTTAGCCGCTCGAACTCTAGGCCAGTGTAGACCTCTGCAAACCGTCCATAACCGTACTGCTGGATTGGAGTGGGGTCTAGAGTCTGGAAACCGGTCGCCATGATGATGCTACCCACCTTGACCTCAACTTCCTCCTCCACCATATTATGGTCCACAGCATTTCTCTCACAGGCTCGGACACATTCCATGCACTCGCAACAGATGCCGCAATTGATGCAGCGATTCGCCTCTCTTCTTGCCTCTTCCTCCTCGAAACCCAGGGCCACCTCGTCAAAATGAGATTTGCTCTCCTGGGGATCTCTGTGGGGCAGTTGGGCTCTTGCCTCCACCAGAAAATCTTCAGGAATTTCCCTCCATTCCTGCCCCGGTGGTTCTCTGGCTTCGACCTCCTCGGCGTAAAGGGTTAGATCCTCTCCATTGATGTAACGATGGATGGCTTCCACTGCTTTATGTCCTGAAGCCACAGCCTCAATAACCGTTGCCGGTCCACTCACAGAATCACCAGCACTAAACACACCAGGGACGGCTGTCTGCATGGTGTGGGGATCTACCACCAAGGTGTTCCGCCTGGTGATTTCGAGGCCGTCCTCATCCACTGCCCAGTCCACCTCAGGCTGCTGGCCTATTGCTGGGATGACCGCATCGCAGTCAATGACGAATTCAGAGCCTTCTACCGGAACCGGTCGTCGTCTACCGCTTTCATCTGGAGGTCCTAGTTCAGTTTGAATGCACTCAAAGCCGCTTACCTTACCATTGGTGCCCACAATGCCAAGAGGAGCGGTGAGGTAATGAATCTCCACCCCTTCGGACAAGGCCCCCTCTATCTCTTCTGGGTATGCTGGCATCTCTTCTCGGCTTCGTCGATAGACGATGCTCACTTGCTCACACCCCAAGCGTACTGCGGCCCGTGCAGCATCAATAGCAACATTACCACCACCGATAACTACTACCCTCTTGCCCGGCCTTGCACGCTCGCCCAGGTTTACCTCCCTGAGAAAATCAACCGCATCTACCACACCCTCGAAATCCTCCTCACCACGAATGCCCATTTTCAAGCTCCGGTGGGCACCGATCCCGAGGAAAACAGCCTGGTAGCCTTCCGTCCTCAAATCTTCCAGGGTGAAATCAAATCCAAGTCTTTTACCGGTCTGCGTTTCAATACCCAGCCGCAATATGTTATTGATTTCCCCGTCCAGAATTTCTGGAGGAAGTCGGTAATCCGGTATACCCACGCGAAGCATGCCACCCAGCACTGGCAGGGCCTCAAAGATGGTAATCTGGTAGCCCTTCAGTCGGAGATAGTAGGCCACTGCGAGCCCGGCTGGCCCGGATCCTACCACTGCGACCTTTTCAGGCCGTTCCTCGATCTCCGGCGTTGGCAGCTCTGCCAAATCCACCTGATCAGCTGCATATCGTTTTAGATCCCTGATAGCCACCGCTTCATCCATTTCTGCCCGGCGACATTGAAATTCACAGGGGTGTGGACACACTCGACCCAACACTCCGGGCAAGGGCAGCCGTTCCATGATCAGCTGAACAGCTTCCTTATACTTTCCCTGGCCAACAAGTTGGACATAACCCTGGACATTAATGGCTGCTGGGCAGGTAATGGTACAAGGGGCTCGATCCTTTTTATCAATGCAATAAGTAATGGGCACTGCCTGAGGGAAAAAGCGGTAAATAGCCTTGCGTTCACTCAAATACTCATCGAACTCACTGGGCATGGAAACCGGACAGACTTCTGAGCATTGGCCGCAGCCCGTACATTGGTCCTCTCTGACATAACGAGCTTTCCGCTTGATCTTGACATTGTAGTTGCCCACATAGCCATCCACCTCAGCCACTTCGCTATAGGAAAAGAGGTGGATGTTCGGCTCCTGGGCCACAGCTACCGTTTTGGGCGTAGAAATACAGGCGGCGCAGTCGAGGGTGGGAAAAGTCTTGTCAAACTTCATCATGTGACCACCAATGGAGGGATTCCTCTCCACCAGGTAAACTTGGTGGCCTGATTTGGCAATGTCCAGCGCTGCCTGGATTCCGGCAATGCCTGCACCAACCACCATTACATCAGGGTGGACACCCACCTCTCGGGTGGCCAGTCTTTGATGTTGACTCACCCGGCTCACCGCTGCCGCCACTAGAGTTTTAGCCTTGCTGGTGGCCTCGTCCCTGTCTTCGATTATCCAAGAACAGTGTTCACGAATACAAGCCATCTGAAAGAGATAAGGGTTGACATCTGCTCGCTGGCATGCACCCTGGAAAGTCTTTTCATGAAGCCTGGGAGAGCAAGAGGCCACTACCACGCGGTTCAGACCCTGTTCATGAATGTCCTTTTGGATCATCTCTTGGCCAGGATCGGAACACATGAACTTGTAGTCCCGGGCGACTACAACATCTCTCAACCCCCTTGCAAACTCCGCTACCTCCTCAGGGTCAACCTTGCCGGCAATGTTGGTTCCACAATGACAAATGTACACGCCAATTTTCGCTGCCATGGTCTAACCTCACTTGAAACTAGTTAATTCGAGTAATCGGTCCTAACAGCCGACACACTGCTCGATAATCTGGAGGAGCTCCTCCGTCTCCGGAGGCTTCTCTATGTATGCGGCCGGCTCCGGAACCTTTTGTCCCCTGTAAGTATTCAGTACTTGTTGGGAATGGAAAAAGGTCTTTTTGGCTATGGCCGACAGCATAATCACCGGAATATCCTTGAGTTCTTCGTCAGTTTTCAATTCCCGATACATTTGAATCCCGCCCTCTCGAGGCATCATCACATCTAAGATGATTGCCGCCGGTTTTTTCTCGCGGGCCTTCAGAATGCCCTCTTCTCCATTGACGGCGATAATCGGTTTATAGCCACTGGTCTCCAGCAGAGTGGTGATGAAGGTGCGCATGTCCAGTTCATCATCCACCACCAAGATCCTCTTTTTCTTCATGATATTCTCCTTCTAACTGGAATCATTTTCTTCCTATTGAATAGCTTGGCCTGGTGACCACGCTCTGCTAATTTGAGTCACCTTCCATCCTGGCCCAGACCGTTTACCGCCTACTCAACCGGGGAGCTTGAAGGCAATCTCAGGGTTACGGATGGCCATTACATGGCAGTGAGCCCGGCGGGCTACATTCTCAACCGTGCTACCAAAGGTCTGTTTGTCCAGCTCAGAACTGCCTGAGGCCCCCATAACGATGAAATCCACCTTGTGCTCTCTGGCGTAACGAACAATCTCCACAAAGGGAACCCCGACTCGAACTGCGAAGACAGCCTGATCGCAGTTTTCCAGCCTGGATCCATATTTGGACTTGAGATCTTCCTCTGCTTGATTCATGAGCTCATCATCTGCTACCTGTTCCTCCTTATCCGGGTCGACATACTCATCCACCACATGGCGCATGTACTTGTAAGACGAGTGCAACACATGAAGCAGATGAAGCTTGGCGCCATAGCGCTGACAGAAATCCACGGCATGATGGAACGCCATCTCTGCCTCCTCAGAAAAATCACTGCAATACAGAATGTTCTTATATTCAATCATGACTTCCTCCTGTCTGCTTGGGCCACGACCGAGTCCGATTCTTGCTTCTCATTCTCCCCTCCGCCATATTCATTAAAATCTTCCTTATCCTTGCTGGGTCCCGAGGGTAGTAATAGACGAAATATTGAGCCCCTGCCAGGCTCAGATTCAACCTCCATGCGCCCGCGATGTTCACGGGCAATCTTTTGGACGTTCATCAAGCCCAAACCGGTTCCATCGGCTCCCTTGGTGCTGAAGAAATTGGTGAAGATCTTTTCCTTGTGGTCTTGATCAATTCCGCAACCGTTATCCTCCACCTCGAAACAGACTGCCCAGTCCGGGTGGCGGCGAGTGCGCACCCTTACCTGCCCCTGTTCATGACCGCAGATTTCTGGCCAGCAGGCATCAATGGCATTATTGATTAGATTGACCAAACATTGATGAATACCGCTGACATCCATTGCTACCGGTTCCAAACCTTCTGTGGCTTCCAGGGTCAGATTAACCTTGAACTCCTCTGCCCGCGTTTTCAAGAGCTCCACTACCTCCGCAGCCACCTCATTGGCTTCTGCCAAGCGGTATTCTGGTTTCCGCTCCTTGGCGTAGGTGAGCAAATCCATGGCCAGGCTTGAGATCTTGGCAACATTGCGCTGGACCATGTCCCAGCCATTCTGGAGATAGTCCTGATTTGATAGCTCAAAACCCTTATTGACCACAAACATCCCACCTTTAAGGCCACCCACTATATTTTTTATGGCATGGGCAATAGTCGCCGAGGTCTGGCCGATGGCAGCCAGTCGCTCTGATTGCACCAGCCGTTTTTCCAAACGACGAATTTCGCGCAGGTCCTGAAAGAAAGTCACGCAGCCCACCTTTTGGCCTTTTTGCCGTAGGATTGTGTGATTTAACCGAATAGGAATTTTTTTTCCTTCCCGAGACCGGATGGTTGTATCCAGATGACCACTACCCTTATCACTTGTGGATTCTCCCGGTTCTCTCTCCCGGCTGAGCCAACGATCAACTATCTCCTTGTCATAGAGGTCTTCTAAGGTGAGTCGACCTACAACCTCATTTTCCCCATATCCAGTCAGCAGCTGGGCGCTGTCATTGAAAATGATAACCTTTCTCTTTTCATCTCCGGCCACAATGCCATCCAAGGAGTTGTCGATGAGATTGGCCTGGAAGTCGCTGATGCGCTGGATTTCAGCAGTAGCCTCCTGGACCTTTAGTTCTAGATTCTCAGTGTAATCACGAAGCTGCCTCTTTAGAGAAATTTTTTCCTCGGCCCGTTTTAGAGAAATGAACAGGGCCTCGTCATGGATAGGCTTGGTAATAAAATCTGAAGCCTCCAACTGCAAGGCGCTTATGGCCAGTTCCATCTCGCCGTGGCCAGTTATGATTATGACTTCGGAATCGGTCTCCATTTCTTTTATGCGCCGAAGCACTCCAATACCGTCCATCCCCGGCATCTTGATATCAGTAAGCACAAGCGGTGGTTGCTCCCGGTCGAATATTTCCAATCCTTCCTCGCCGCTCTCGGCAGTCCAGACCACATAGCCGGCATCCTTAAGGGCAATGGACATGACCTTTCTTATACCCTCTTCGTCGTCAATAAGGAGGACACGCTTTAAATTGGCTTCAGCCACCAACCACCTCCATCGGCTCCTGCGTTTCTTTTGCCGCCGCTGGAAAATTTATGGTAAATGTGGTCCCCCGACCTTCAAAGCTTTGCACTTCTATGATGCCGTCATAGTCGCGGACAATGCCAAAGCTTATTGACAAACCTAGCCCGGTCCCCTTCCCCACCGGTTTGGTGGTAAAGAAAGGTTCAAAGATCTTTTCCTTCACCCCTTCACTCATGCCTAGCCCGCTATCAGATACCTTCACCACCACCCGGTCATCTGCAGTTTTTGAAGAGATTCTCAGTACTTTTTCGACGTCTTTTCCTGCCAGCTCCTGCTTTTCATCCATAGCATCACGGGCATTCATGATGAGATTGAGAAAAACTTGCTCCAACCGGTTCCGATCACCTTTGATGGGTGGCAACTCTTTGTCCAAGTCCAACTCTACCTTGATGCCATGCAACTCCAACTGCCGGCCCAGCACCGTGAAAGTCCCGGAAATACAATCATTGAGTTGCACATTTGCTTTGCGAATATCTGTTTTCCGGCCAAATTGGCGCAGATGATTTATGATGAGGGAGGCACGGTCCACCTGACTGTCCATTTCATCTGCTAACTCCCGAAGAATATCAGGAGACACTGGCTCCTTTCGATCTATCTTCTTGGTGAGAAAACTGGCGGAAGTCTTTATCACTGAAAGGGGCTGATTTAACTCATGAGCAACACCGGCCGACATCTCGCCCAAAGTGGCCATTTTGCTTGCCTGAATTAGTTGTTCTTCACTTTTAACCCGCTCGGTCACATCAGAGGTGGTAACAATCACGGTATCCTGGCCAATGTCTTTAAGGCTTGAGTAACGTATGTTAACCATTATTGATTCACCGTCTTTGGTGTGCTGTTTCACCTTGTAGACTGCCCCTTCTCTCTCCCACGGAACTTTCCTGAGGCGATCCCACTCTTGCGGTTCCGCTAGCTCTAGAAAGCTTTTTCCGAGGATTTCGTTTCTTTCGAAACCATAGAACTTCAGGGCTCGTTCGTTTGCGTCCTGAATCTCCAAAGTTTCTAGATTTACAACAAAAATGGGGTTGGGATCACTGTTGAACAGAGTCCGGTACTTTTCCTCTGATCTCTTCAGCTCTTGTTCCAGCAGACGCACCTGGGTAATATCGGTTGCCATCTCCATGGCAGCCACTACCTCACCCCCTTCGTCGAAAATGGGGGAGGTAAAAGCTAGAACATAGGCGAGGGTGCCATCTTTGCGTACCACCACCTCCTCGCTGGAATGGGGCTGGCCATCCTGGAAGGTTCTTTCAACTGGGCAAACTGCACATTTCTCCTCCCTGCCCTTGTAAGCCCGGTAACAGTATTCTCCCTGACAGTCGCCAAAGCGCTCCTCAAAAACTCTGTTTACCTGGGTGATGCGAAAGTCACGGTCCTGGACGCTGATCTGACAGGGAACTTCTTCAAAGAGAGTCTGGTATTCCTCCTTGCTTTTCTGGTAGGCGTGGGCCTGGTCTCTGATGTTTTTCCGCATCTCGTCAAAGGAAAGAGAGAGATCGCCGATCTCATCTTGCGTAATGACCTGCACCTCCTGCTCGTAGTCACCTCTGGCAAGTTGCTTTGTAGCTGATACCAGGCGGCGAATGGGTCGGTTAACGAAATAGACGATGCAGCCGGCCACAATAGCGGTTACCCCTAGAAAGATGAGGGTGGCAAAGAAGATGATCTTTTGCTTGGTGGCAAGGATTTCTTGATCCAGAGATTCCAAAGAAAGACCAATATCCAGAACGCCAAGGACTGTCTTTGCCTCTGGGTGGTAGTGACAGGTTGCCTCCCAGCAACTGGGCTCGTTATATACGGGGTTGATCATGCCCAGGACTCGATTTCCTGCCGAGGTTCGATAGATTCGGGTGCGGTCGCTCATGCTCAGCCGTTCCAGGGGCTGGTCCCGCCGGTGGCAGGCATAACACGCCTCTGCCTGTAGGTCCACATTAGTACCGATATCCTCTTTTGTATTGGCAAACATAATCTCGCCGGTCTTGTTGAATACCCGGATCTTCTCCACCCCCGGCTGGGCACCAATGGCCTCAATAATCTTGTGCAAACTCTCCCTCTGGTTCCTCAACATGCTGTAGTGGGTGCCGCGCTTCACCGTGTCGCTAAACTGGCTTACACTCATCACCATTCGCTCAAAGGCCTGCTCTTCCTGGAGGGACACTAGATAAAAGGTTAAGGCAAGCACCGCAACCAAGAAAATCAAACCCACCGCCAGACCCAATTTAAAACTGAGGCTTTGCCTCAGCCTTCTCAGAAAATCTCGACCTGAGTTCTCTTTGGTTGACTCACTCATCCGAAACACTCCAACGGTTTTGTGTAGATTATCATGCCAGGGTCATGCCATCCCAGACTAAAAAAAATAAATCTTAGTAATTTTAGGTGTTTAGTTAGAATGATAGGGGGAAAAATGGGATGATGGGTAGGGCGATGTTGCTGCAGTAATGCAACAATAGTTGGAGTTATACTTTATAAATACTTATAATATATTGATTTTTTGCATTATCTATCTTTATGCAACATATTGCAACATAAGTTGCATACTATGCAAACATTGAAAATCATGGCGAGATTTTATACTTTTTCATTTTGCGCCATAAGGTGGTTCGGTCCATGCCCAGGGCCTGGGCAGCCCCTTGTCTATGCCAGCGGTGTTCTTTCAATACTTCTATTATCCGTTCCCTTTCCCACTGATGCTGTGCTGTTGCAACATCAGTACCGGAGATGAGTCCTTCCCCCAGATGACTAATGGGCGTCTGAAGATACATGGGCAGGTGTCTTTTCTCGATTACCTCTCCCCGACAAAGCACACAAGCGTGTTCGATGATGTTTTCTAGCTCACGTATGTTGCCTGGATAGTCATAGTTGAGCAGAATGTCCATGGCGTCTTCCGCAATTCTGATTACCGAAGCTGCTTTGGTGACGTTGTACTGCTTAACAAAATTGTTGATTAGCAAAGGTATATCTGCCCGTCGCTCTTTCAAAGGCGGCAAGTCCAACCGCATCACATTGAGACGGTAGAAGAGATCTTCACGGAACCTTTTCTCCCTAACCAGGTTTTCAAGTATCTGATTGGTGGCAGCAATGATCCGCACGTCCACCCGACAGAGTTTTCTCCCACCCAAGGGATAGAATTCTCTGTCTTCCAACACTCGCAAGAGTTTGGCCTGAAGGGATAGGGGCATGTCACCTATCTCGTCAAGAAAGATACTGCCTCCGTCAGCTTCCTGGAAGCGGCCTGGTTTGTCACGGTCCGCCCCAGTGAAAGCCCCTTTGACATAGCCAAACATCTCTGATTCCAGCAAATTGTCTGGCAAGGCCGCACAGTTGACCTTAACAAAAGGTTTATCTTTTCGCCGTGAAGCATTGTGAATGATCTTGGCCAATAGATCCTTGCCAGTACCGGTGGGCCCTTCGACTAGAACGTTGGCTTCGCTATCGGCAACCACAGGGAGAATCTCAAAGATCTGTTGCATCACACCATCTTTGCCGATCATGTCGGCGAAAGTGTATTTATTACTTATGGCACGGTTAAGCTGTTGAATTAAAGAGAGATCCTGGAAGGTCTCCAGTCCTCCTATAATTTCTCCCCCTTCGTTGCGAAGGGCCATGAAATTCGCCCGGATGGGCAGGTTGCGACCGTCTTTGGTAAATAATCGCCGGTGGAGATTTGCCAGGGTCTTCCCGGTTGCGATTGATTCCTCCAGGCTGCAGGTCTCTCCCGGGAGATTGCAGCCAGTTAGCTTAGCGTGATGTTGGCCTAGAATTTCCTGACGCTCGTAGCCGGTAACAGCCGTGGCCATTGAATTGAAAGAAGTTATGTGACCGCCCCGGTTCACCGTAAAAACCCCAATGTCCAAATTGTCCAGGATGAGTTTGAGCCTGTGCTCATCATAGCGAATCCGGTCTAATAGGTCACTATAGACAGAAAGGTCCTGAAATATCTCGATGCAACCAGTCACCCTGCCGTCACCACTGAATAAGGGCGAGACAAGCTTAGTAATGTGGCGCTTGTTGCCACTTTCATCGTAGATCTCCATATCAAAGGCCAGCGGCTTGCCACTAGCCTTTACCGCCTCGCTGTACATACACTGGCCATGGCACAGGTCGCTGAAAAAAATCTCGTAACACTTCTTGCCTATGACCTCATCTTCCTTGAGGCCGGTGAGGCGCTGCACAGCCTCATTGAACGAGGTGATCCTCCTCTCTATATCAACGGTGAAAACACCAATGCCCAGATTTTCCAGAAGCTGGCTGAATTGCCCGTGCAAAATACTGGTCTCGGACAGGAGAGGTTTTTCAGGCATGGCGCTTAAACCCTTGGTTGCTTGCAGTTGCTCACCAAATCCAGAGTTTGAGAGTAATGAAGAAAATACCTCCAAACTCCCAGATACATGTTGCAACGTCCTGCAACAAATAATACCACAATAAATCATTAAACCGAAATCAGAAGCTATCTGAGAATGGAGTTTAAAGACAACTCCACTAACCACTGAGCACTAGACACTAGGCACCAAGAGCAAGAAGGAGGAGCTTGCAGATAAATCTGAAATCCCAAACTAATGGAAAACTGGATGTGAGTTCTGAGATCTGAGATGTGTGATACTGAATCACGACAGAAATGTTGATTCTCACATCTATTACTTAGGATTTTTTTCGTGCTTAGTGCTTACTGCCTAGTCCCTAGTTTAAGATACTGTTGGAGTGGCTTTCTAGCCGTGCTTGAGTGATCTAATTGTGCCTGGTTGAAAAGCTTTGCACTTCCGGTCATGATGTTATAGACTGCTGGCAGTTCACTTGGAAGTGATTACTTCCACTACAACTTTATCTCGATGTGCCATATGATGTTTTCGCACTAATTTTCACAGTTGATGGGAAATGTTGTCACTGTTTCTTTAAATACTTGAAGCGGTTAAAGGAGGCTCTATATGTCGCTGCCAGAAAAAGTGAGTGTAACTGCGGTCGTGGACAATTATCTTGATGTGTTTGAACCCCCCACCCCATTGGTCGAACGGGCTGTGGTTGGCAAATTGAAGAAACCACTCTTAGCTGGCCACGGTCTCGCCTATCTGGTGGACATCACCAATGGAAAAGATAGTTTCTGTCTCCTTATTGACACTGGTAACGTTTTCGAGTCATTTAGGCACAACATGGAAGCTTTGGACCGCACCCCCGCAGAGGTGGACGGTTTATTTCTTAGCCACGGCCATCCGGACCA
>JASFKF010000008.1:0-12438 GCA_050118775.1 Syntrophobacterales bacterium | reverse complement strand
TGCCATAATCAACAGCCAAGTCTTGCCCAAGGGTGTTGCTCTTGAAAGTCGCTATGATCGATCCGACATTTACCAACAGCGCATGGATTTGCTCCTAACAAACGGATACCTTGGTCTGGGCCTGGTGTTCATTCTCCTTGCCGTTTTTCTCGAGGCCCGTCTCGCCTTCTGGGTGAGCCTGGGCATCCCCATATCGTTTATTGGTTCGCTTTTGATTTTGCCGGTCTTCGGGGTAAGCATCAATTTGGTATCCATGTTTGCCTTTATCGTCACTCTTGGAATAGTTGTGGATGACGCCATCGTGGTGGGAGAAAACATCTATAACCATCATCAGAGTGGGCTCCCCTGGTTTGAAGCGGCGGTGAGCGGGGCGCGCGAAATAGCCATGCCCATCACCTTCAGCGTCCTCACCAATATGGTGGCCTTCATGCCAATGCTCTTTATCCCCGGTTTTATGGGCAAGGTCTTCAAGCAGATACCGATTGTGGTAATCTGCGTCTTCACCATATCTCTGATTGAAAGCCTGTTTATCCTTCCAGCCCACATCGGCCACACCAAGGGACGCATCCATAGTGGGTTTCTCGAATGGTTCCATAACGGTCAACAGCGATTCAGCCGTTTGTTCAGCCGAATGGTCCAAACTCGCTACGGCCCCTTCCTCGATCTGGCGCTGCGCTATCGCTACGTGACCATTTCTATCGGGCTTGCCGTTTTGGTGATCACTGCCGGGTACATTAAGAGCGGCAGAATGGGCTTTGAACTCTTTCCCAAAGTTGAGTCAGACTACGCCAAGGTAACCGCACTGCTTCCTTTCGGCACTGCATTGCAAAAGACCGCAGAGGTACAGGAGAGATTGGTGTCAGTGGCCCAGAAGGTCGCGGCTCAAAACGGCGGCGACAGATTGTCCGAGGGCATCTTTGCGGTAATCACCGGCAATCAGGCGGAGGTGCGTTTATATCTGACCCCGCCGGGAGAGCGCCCCATTTCCACAGCACAGGTGACGGAACTCTGGCGCACCCAGGTGGGAATTATCCCTGGGCTCGAATCAATTAAATTTGAGTCCGACGCCGGCGGCCCCGGCAGAGGAGCCGCCATTTCAGTGGAGCTTAGTCACCGAGATATCCGGGTCCTTGAACGAGCCAGCGGTGAACTGGCAGAGGCTATGGCATTCTATCCAGAGGCAGTGGACATCGACGACGGGTTTTCCCCGGGAAAGCATCAGCTCGATTTCCGCATCACCCCGGAGGGTCGAAGCCTGGGGCTCACCTCCCAAGAAGTCGCTCGTCAGGTCCGCCATGCATACTACGGCGCCGAAGCCCTTCGCCAGCAACGGGGTCGGAACGAGGTTAAGGTGATGGTGCGCTTGCCTCGAGATGAGCGGACATCCGAGTATAATCTGGAAGAAATGATCCTGCGCACACCTGGAGGATCGGAAATACCCTTACGAGAGGCGGTAAACGTTAAGCGCGGCCGGGCCTACACCACCATTGACCGGAGGGACGGTCGCCGGATCGTAACGGCAACAGCCGATGTCCGCCCCAGAAGCAAAGCCGGCCTGATCTTGAAGTCAGTGAAATCGGAAATTCTTCCCGAACTACAGCGAAAATATCCTGGCTTGACCTTCAGCTTCGAAGGCCGACAGGCTGACCGGCGCGAGAGCACCCAAGCCCTTTTAAGAGGGTTGATGATGGCGTTGATAGTCATTTACGCCATGCTGGCCGTGCCCTTCAACAGCTATATCCAGCCAGTCATCATTATGATCTCCATCCCCTTCGGCATTGTCGGGGCAGTGATCGGCCACCTGTTCATGGGCTACAGTCTGAGCGTCATGAGCCTCTTCGGTGTCGTCGCCCTTTCTGGAGTGGTGGTCAATGACTCCCTGGTGCTCATCGATTTTGCCAACCGCAAGCAAAGAGCTGGCTTGGCTCGGCACCAGGCAGTTCGTGAGGCTGGCATCCACCGCTTTCGACCGATTCTGCTAACAAGCCTTACCACCTTTGGTGGGCTGGCGCCCATGATTTTCGAAACCTCCCGCCAGGCCAGATTTCTCATTCCCATGGCCATCTCACTGGGATTCGGCATCATCTTCGCCACCCTGATCACCCTGCTACTGGTTCCGAGCCTTTATCTTATAGTAGAAGACATCAAAAAACTGTTTGGCATCGGTCGGCTGTCGGATCAGCCAGCCCTTTAACCCGAGAAAGCTAAATTTCTCCAAAGGAATTTATCAATCACCTGAGCACAAGGCTTGAGGAATTTTTATTAGTTTTGCTAATTACTATTTTCATAGTTTAAGCTTGACACCCAATAGGTGCTTTCCTATATATTCCATCCAGCCTAGATTTCAACCTCCCTCGGAAAGAGTTAATTACAGGAGATTAGTATGCCAAGACGGGAAGACATTCGAAAAGTGATGATTATCGGTTCCGGACCGATTGTAATAGGCCAGGCCTGCGAATTTGATTACTCCGGCACTCAGGCCTGCAAGGCACTGCGTAAACTTGGCTATGAAATTCTCCTGGCAAACTCCAATCCGGCTACCATCATGACCGACCCAGGCATGGCAGATGTCACCTACATTGAACCCCTTAATCTCCAAGCCATGGAAGAGATCATAGAGAAAGAGCGGCCTGATGCTCTCTTACCAAACCTTGGAGGGCAGTCGGGACTGAATCTTTCCTCGGAGTTGGCCCGAGCTGGGGTGCTCGACAAATACGGGGTCAAAGTCATCGGGGTAGAGATAGATGCAATCGAGCGCGGTGAGGACCGGATAGCCTTTAAAGACACCATGAACAAACTCTCCATCGAGATGCCAAGAAGTTCCCCTGCTTTCAGTGTAGAAGAAGCAGAGAAGATCGCCTACGAGTTGGGATATCCGGTGGTTCTTCGCCCCGCTTACACCTTGGGTGGAACTGGAGGTGGTCTGGTTTACAACGTTGAAGAGTTGCGGGTTGTGGCGAGCCGTGGTCTGGCGGCGAGTCTCGTGGGCCAGGTGCTGGTGGAGGAGTCGGTTCTAGGATGGGAGGAACTGGAACTTGAAGTGGTACGAGACGCCAAGAATCAGATGATTACCGTCTGTTTTATTGAAAATGTCGACGCCATGGGTGTGCATACAGGAGACTCCTTCTGTACCGCCCCCATGCTAACCATTGACCCTGAACTGCAAGAGCGGTTGCAGAAACATTCCTATGACATTGTCGAAGCAATCAAGGTAATCGGTGGCACCAATATTCAATTTGCCCATGACCCGAAAACCGGCCGGGTAGTGGTCATCGAGATCAATCCAAGAACCTCCCGCTCTTCAGCCCTGGCCTCGAAAGCAACCGGCTTTCCCATTGCCCTCATCTCTTCCATGCTGGCTGCCGGTATGACCCTAGATGAAATCCCCTACTGGCGAGAAGGTACTTTGGACAAGTACACACCCTCAGGTGATTACGTAGTGGTGAAGTTCGCCCGCTGGGCCTTCGAGAAGTTCCAAGAAGCTGAAGATAAAATCGGCACTCAGATGCGTGCGGTTGGCGAGGTAATGAGCATTGGCAAGACCTACAAGGAAGCTTTTCAAAAATCGATCCGCTCCCTGGAAAACGGCCGGTACGGACTTGGCTTTGCCAAAGACTTCCACCAGCGTTCTCTGGATCAACTCATGGAACTCCTTGCCGAACCGTCGAGTGAACGACAGTTCATCATGTACGAGGCTCTCCGTAAGGGTGCAACTGTAGATGAGCTCTATGCTAAAACTCACATAAAGCCCTGGTTTATTCAACAAATGAAGGAAATTGTCGAACTGGAAGAAGAGATCCTTCGCCACAAGGGCAATGAGTTGCCGGACCGACTACTGACTCGAGCGAAAGAGGAGGGCTTCTCTGACCGCTACCTGTCACAACTCCTCTCCATCCCAGAGCCAAAGATACGAGAGCGCCGCAGTCACTTGGGCGTAGTTCAGGCATGGGAACCGGTACCTGTAAGTGGGGTCGAGAATGCCGCTTACTACTTCTCCACCTACAATGGATCAGACAAGGTTGAAAGGAGTGACAGACCCAAGGTCATGGTTCTAGGAGGTGGGCCCAACCGCATCGGTCAGGGAATCGAATTCGATTACTGCTGCGTTCACGCCGCCTTTGCCCTTCGCGATGAGGGCTACGAGTCTATCATGGTTAACTGTAATCCCGAGACTGTCTCAACTGACTACGACACCTCTGACAAACTCTACTTCGAACCCCTCACCGTGGAAGATGTTTTGAGTATCCATGAAAAAGAAAAACCTGAAGGTATCGTGGTACAGTTCGGCGGCCAAACCCCCCTCAATATAGCCAATGAACTGGCACAGGCTGGGGTTAACATCCTCGGCACCTCACCGGATACTATTGACCTGGCTGAAGATCGGGATCGCTTCCGCCAAATGATGCGGAAGCTGGGTATTCCCCAGCCGGAATCTGGCATGGCCAGCACCCTGGATGAGGCCCTGAGTATTGCTGCAGAAATAGGCTACCCACTAATGGTAAGGCCGTCATACGTTCTCGGCGGAAGAGCCATGGAGGTGGTCCACGATGAGCAGATGCTTAAACACTATGTTTCCATGGCAGTGGAGGTGAGCCCGGAAAGGCCGATCCTCATCGACAGGTTTCTGGAAAACGCTATAGAAGCGGAAGCAGACGCCGTTGCCGATGGCAAAGATGCCTTTGTACCAGCGGTTATGGAGCATATCGAACTTGCCGGGGTGCACTCCGGCGATTCCGCCTGCGTTATTCCTCCCATCAGTATCCCGGCCAAACATCTGGATACCATTTATGACTACACCAGAAGAATCGCGGTTGAACTAGAGGTGGTAGGGCTGCTGAACATTCAATATGCCATCGCAGACGACACTGTCTACATACTCGAGGCCAACCCCCGAGCATCTCGCACCGTTCCCTTGGTATCAAAAGTCTGCAATATCCCCATGGCTCGGCTGGCCACTCAACTTATGCTCGGGAAGAGTCTCAAGGATCTCGATCTCAAGCCCGAGTCAATTCACCACTTCGGGGTCAAAGAGGCTGTTTTTCCTTTTGACATGTTGCCTGAGGTTGATCCACTTCTGGGACCGGAGATGCGTTCTACCGGTGAGGTCTTGGGTATGGCGAATTCCTTTGGCCTTGCCTTTTATAAAGCCCAGGAGGCAGCCAAACAGCACCTTCCTCTCCAAGGAACCGTACTGATAACAGTTTCAGAAAGGGATAGACCAGCCGTACTTGAACTGGCCCGTCAGTTTGATGACCTCGGTTTCAAGATCATGGCAACAGTGGGAACCCATGCGTTTTTGGCCGAACATGGGATCCAATCTGAGCATATTCTCAAGATGCATGAGGGGCGGCCCAACATTGTGGACGCAATAAAAAACAAAGAAATCCAACTGGTTATCAACACCCCCAGTGGCAAACTCAGCAAGTATGACGATAGCTACATACGTAAGGCAGCTATTAAGCACAAAGTGCCCTACATCACCACTTTAGCTGCCGCCCTGGCCGCGGCAAGGGGCATAGGGGCAAAGCGCAATAGACAGAGCACGGTTCGCTCTTTACAGGATTACCACAAGACCATTGTCTAACCCTTCTGGGCACGGCTCAAGGCGCAGGGCATAAGGTACAAGGCAAAAACAATCAAAGGAAACTAATACTGTCCTTATGCCTTGCACCTTGCGCCTTATACCTCTTTTGACTTTGACCTGACCCGTCCCAGCTTAGCAAGCTCATTGTCGTATTTGTCGATGACAAGCTCCCAGGAATACTGCTCCATTTGCTCTGCCAGGTCTTCCCTCTTGTCCCGGTACTGCTCTGGGTTCGCCAGGATCAGTCTCAGTTTTTTCACCAAATCCCCTTGACTTTTGTAGAGGCAATCATGATGAAACTCCTGGGGTATCAGTTCTGGGTAAACAAGATTATTGGGCAGAAGAGGATAGCAACCATGGCGTATTGCCTCTACCACCGAGATGCCAAAATTCTCCTGAATTGCAGTGCTAACTACAACCACACCTTGCTTGAGCCATTCTCTGTATTTTTCCTTTGAGGGTTCGTAACCATAGTGAACCACTTTCTTCCCCAACTTTTTCCTGGCAGTGAGAAATGGCTTGGGCACCACCTGAAAATTTTCTCCCAAAAGTGCCAAGCGAAATTCTTGGCCGAGAGATAGGACCTCATCGAGGGCAGCAAAGAACAAGCCGGGATTTTTGTCGAATTCCCACCTGTGGTTCCAGATAATCAGAGGAGGCTCTGACAGGTCCCACGGACTTAGATTGGCTGCACCTGCCGGATAATTGCATCCGGGATAAAGGACTGCCGCTTTTGTCCGAATCTGATCCACCGCCCACTTCGGCCGATATTCGGGCATCATTTCAATGAATCCGGGGAGAGCATCGAAGAAAGCTTCCAAGTGGGTATTTGAGTTAAAAAGCAATCTGTCTGCTACGATCCCGCTGGTTATATCGGTGAAGCCAAACTGGTAATCCATGGTTTCGCCGGGGGGTAAGGGATAGGAAAGCTGGTTTTCATGGAAATATACCAGCGTCTTAGGACAGTGCGCTCCCCATAGCGCCTTCAGGTCGGCAAGACTCATCAGATTGGATGCAATCAGACCATGATAGTCTGCCGGGCCTTGCACCTTCCTGGCAAAGTGGAGCGCGGCCCCTCTCATCCGCCATTTCCAAAAACGGGCAGGAAGGGTGACAAGGTCGATCCGATGGCGGGAATTCCTGACCCAGCCATCGGCAAAATCCCTATGTGAACCGCCGTAGAATGGTTCGAGAAAGAGGAATTTCATTAGGGTCCCACCATAGCACAATTCACTATTGCTGTCCTAGGGATGATCTTATACACTTCGGAGGAGATAACACATCCTAGCTTAGAGGACCAGGGTTTGGGGTACTCATTAGGGGACGGCTCAAGGCGCAGGGCATAAGGTGCAAGGGGAAAAAAGTCAAAGGCAACTTATACTATCCCTGTGTCTTCCACCTTGCGGTTTATACCTCTTCTAACTTTGACCTGGCCTGTCCGAAGATCCCGCCTGAAGGGAAGCTGCAGAGGGAAACGCTGAACACTGAAATCTCGATCTGCGAAAGGGGAGAAAAATGGACGAAAAATACCTGAGACTGCTTGAGGCTACGAAAGCTTTGATTAACCACATCGATAGGGAGCATGTTTTCGATAAAGCCGTAGAAATGGGTCGAGGTAGCCTGGATACTTCTCGATCTGAGGAGTTTGACACCCTTGTTGAAAAAGCCAGAGAAGCCGTGAAAAATGCGGAAGATAATAGAAATAGCTAGATACATGCTTATTAGCAATATTATTGTCAAATCACATTAATATATTGGGGCGATTTCTATAATAAGACAATCAACTCTGACATTCCTGCAAGGAAGTTAAAGAGGTATACTCTGCTCGTAACTTATGCAAGATGGTTAGGCTTGGTGAATCCTACCGAATAATGTTGACAGACTCTTTTACTGGGTCGTATCATAAATTTAGGTACTGCCGTAAAAATAGGCACATTATTGGGGTAGGAAATGAATTTGAAAATGTGCTCATCCTAATCTCAGTGGAACATTTATTGTTCTATTGGGATTATTGAACATACACCATTTTATCTTGTCGAGCGCGGCGCCGGATTAACTCAGAAGGATCCAGTTCAGAATATATCAGCCATCTCAGTGACCATCATTTATCACTCCTGCATTTAGCCCTCACTATTGCTGCTCCAGTTAATGCTAAGATTTGGTGCCCGAGCCCAATAGCTGTTTGTAGATCTCACCCTAAATCTCTCTTCTAAAAGCCCCATATAGATCTTCACTGAGCGTCGCCCTCGGATAGACAGCCAATTTTACTTTTAACAGTTTTTTCGCAGGTGACTTATGGACAAGGACCAAGTCTTCGATCTTGGCAGGATAAGGCTTTCGGGTAACCAGTCCATCGCCAGGGGGGCTCTCGAGGCTGGCGTCCGGGTGACCACAGCCTATCCTGGAGCTCCCATATCTGATCTTCAGGGAAGCTTCGAGCAGTTGGCCGGCAATCTTCCCAGAACGAATCCCTTTACTCTCAAGGTCGGCGAGGCCCTTGACCAGGCGGGCTACCAGCTTTCGGCCTACTGGGGCACCACTACCAACGAGGACAATGCTATGGGTTTGGCCTTGGGAGCAGTGATATGCAAGGGGGACTTCAAAAAGAGGGAATTTCTCTCGGAAGATGAGTGGGATCTGGTCTACGGCGATACAGTTTTCGCTGGAGATCATGATAAAAGAATACCCGTGGGCTCCCGGGTGATGTGCTCTTTCAAACATTTGGGCGGCAACACCGCAGCTGATGCCCTGCGGGTGGCGGTTAACGTTCTTCCCTACACCGGGTGCTTGGGCATTGCCTCGGGAGACGATCGACAGGGAACCTCTTCCCAGACCATGCAGGACAACAAGGTTCTCTATGCATTTCACTTCCGCATCCCCACCCTGGAGCTCCACTCTCCCAGCACTGCCCATCTCACCGTGAAAAACTGCTATAGCCTCTTTGAGGAACTGGGCGTTCCCTTTGTGGTTATTATGAACTACGACCTTTCATATCGTGAAGTCTCCTCGGACCTTAAGATGGAGGTGGACCTCGGGGCCAACATGAGGCGTAAGGCCTTTGTTAAAGACCCCAAACACTTGGTCACCATAGGCCCCCACATCCGTCCTCGGGAAAAGAAGGTCCTTTCTAGCCTGATTCCCCTCTTCAAAAAAAAGATCGAGGAGAACTTCGAGTTTCTGGGAAACAAGGCGACCACGTTCGGCTCTGAGCCTCGAGCCATTCTGGTGCTGAACGGCCCCTTCCAGGAAGACTTCCAGCTGGTGAAGCACGACCAGGGTTTAAGAGACCGACTAGGAAGTAAGTTCGGCGAAGTCTTGGTGGTGGAATCACCCCTTGTATTCCCACAGCCCGACACTCTTTATGAAAAGCTGGTGTCGACGTATCCCATCGAGCAGATCTTTGTCTTTGAGGAGGGATATGGAAAGGTCATCTATCTTCAACTCCTCGACTTGGTGAACAGAAAAGACCTTGATGTGAGGGTTTTTGACTGCTCCATTCCCTATGAGCCCAGAATCTACGAGCGGTTTTCGTACATCGATCACATTCTGGCACCCTGAAGGGAGGTGCAAGCCATGGCTGCTATGAGGAATACCGCACAAGATGAGATAACCTACATGCGGCCCGTGTCAAATTGCCCCGGCTGCGGGGACACCAAGGTTTCCTGGTCGGTGTATGAGGGCATGAAGAGATTTAACCGAGAGCACGAACTCAAAGGTAAACATAGGTATCAGGTGGTATATGTGGCGGATAGAGGTTGCGGAAACCTTCAAGGCTACCACGCCTACCATATAGTGGATGCCATCTTCTGCATGGGCACCGGGGCCATCGTGGGTGAAGGAATAAAGGAGTCCTGCTCTGAAAAGCAAATTGTGGTCACCGCCTCGGGTGACGGCGGCTATAACTTCAACCTGAGCGGTAGCAAGTTCGCCGCCAAGAACAACAAGTATGGTGCCATAAACATAATCTATAACAACTACAATATTCGCATGACTGGTGGTCAGATACCTCTAGAAACCGACTTCGACAAGGAAGGGGAAGCCATGGGCTTTGAGGTAATCCATGTAAATCCCTACCGGGTGGCCGAGAACGCCGAACTCTTCAAAGTCCTCGTGGGCCGTTATCTCAGCAAAGATAAGGTAATGGTGGTGGCGGACGGGGTCTGCGTCTTGGACATGAGAAGAGAAGCTGCTGCCGTAGGACTGAAGTTGGGGCACTTCGTCAAGTCTGAGGAGTGTGTGGATCTCAAGTTTGCCCAAGAACGGGAGAGGGTGGCCAGAGATGAGCCGGAGAAACTGAAAGAACTTCCCAGGTTCAAGTGCCGTCTCTGTGGAATAGGGCTAAGGTGCCAGGCGCTCCTCAACAACGACCCTGGTCTCTGCTTTGGCTGCGGGGCCTGCGCCCAGTTTCCCTGTCCCGTGGGCGCCCTCAGTTTTGAGGGACGGAGCTACGCAATTTCCACCGATATAACCGAACTCATCAGGACCTAGGAGGAGGTCATGGCTCAAGGAAGAAAGCTAACCATCAGCAACCCAGCCATAGGCGGCTCCGGTTATCTAACCCTGGCGACCATGCAAGCAGATGCGGCGATCTGTGGAGGTTTTCACTCGGCCATCCACCAGTGCCGGGGCTTGGCACAAGCCGGTGGGCCTCTCTGTGTGGACGTGGTAATACGGGAGAATGAGGTCGTAGGAGCAGTGCCCCACTTCGTAGACTACGTAAACGGCTTCGAGTTAGCTGAGGCATGGCGGGCAGTATCCTCGGTTAATGACTTCCAAGAATCTTTTCCCCGAGGACTTACAGTGGTGGCTGACTTCTTCGTAGAACAACCGATTCTCATTACTGCCAGTCGCAGGGGTCCCCGGTATCTTACCAGAGAGGAGTTCGTTAAGAAATTCGAGGAACTCATCCAAAAGAAATGTGACTTAAGGCTTATAACCTACGACTTTGGCAAACACAACTTTCCCACCATATTGAAGGGACCTTTTTCGTTTGGGGTAATCGTGGCAGACCTGCACCTCAGACGAGATGACCGCTTCATCGCACTGTCCAAAGAGGCGGCCATGGAGGGGATACTTATGAACGTGCCGACTAAAAAGAGCAGTGTAGCCGACGAAGAGCGGCGCAAGTTCAATCGTTACGTCTTCGAAAGGGGCTATGAAGCCAGAGAGAGCTTCGCTGGCTCTTGGGATGAAAGAATAATCTTCGTCTAACTGCCCTTGACGGCAAACTATGAGAGCAGCAGTGTGTTTTACATATATTACCCGGCTAAACCGCAACTGTTATCTATCACTAGAGCAATTCTCTCACTGACTTTCTGGGGATCCAGACATGCCTTTCTCACCTTCTTGCGGCTAGAGCCCGTTTAAAAGATGAGGTGTAAAATGAATCCGGAGGAAAAAGGTTATTTTGACTCCTTTCTAGAAGTGGTCAAGGCAGTCAATTCTACTCTAGACCGGCAGGAAGTTTTGGATCTTTTAGTTAGCAATGCAACTGAGGTCATGAATCTCAAGGCTTCAGCCATCCGCTTGTTGGATGAAAAGCAACGAACTCTGGAACTCGAAGCTTCCCATGGCTTGAGCGAAAAATATCTGCACAAGGGTCCAGTGGATGCTGACAGGTCCATTGCCGATGCCATGGAGGGTAAAACCATAAGTGTTTACAATGTCACCGAGGACCCGAGAGCCCAGTATCCCAAAGAGGCACAGGAGGAGGGTATCGCCAGTATCATCTCGGTACCGCTACGCATCAAGGGAGGGGTTATCGGCGTAATGCGCCTCTATACCCCTGAGCCGCGGGAATTCTCCGAAGAAGAAATTAACTCCGCCGAAGCCCTGGCAGAAGTGGGTGCCATTGCCATTGAAAATGCCAGGATGTACGAGAAGATCAAGAGAGATTATGAAACACTTATGTCCTTCAGGGAGGCGGTCAAGGCGGTAAATTCCACTCTTGATCTGCGGGCAGTGCTGGATGTGCTGGTTAAAAATATGGTCCAGGCTCTACAACTGAAGGCAAGTGCCATCCGTTTGTTGGATCCAAAAAAACAGACCCTTGAGCTCGTGGCTTCAAACGGCTTGAGCGAAAAATATCTGCACAAGGGGCCGGTGGATGCTGACAAGTCCGTCGCCGATGCCATGGAGGGTAAAACCATAAGTGTCTACAATGTCACGGAGGACCCGAGAGCCCAGTATCCCAAACAGGCGAAGGAGGAGGGTATCGCCAGTATCATCTCGGTACCGCTACGCATCAAGGGAAAGGTTATCGGCGTCATGCGCCTCTATACCCCCGAGCCGCGGGAATTCTCCAAAGAAGAGATTAACTCCGCCGAGGTTCTCGCCGAGACAGGTGCCATTGCCATTGAAAATGCCAAAATGTACGAGAGAATCAAGAAGGATTATGAGTCAATAATGAGAGATCTTTACTGATAAGCTTCATCTTAGGTCTCTCCAACATCTTTATATTTTATATTTTATATCTTTTCAGTGAGGATTGCCTCAAAAAGGTCCATTAGGGGAGATGGTCGTGTGGTGGTTTACCTTTAGTTAGAAGGAGCAAACAGTGAAAAAATCGCTAGTTAATATAGCTAATCTCCTACACTCAGCCGACTCACGTTCCCGGTTCGCATTTGAATTCTGGGACGGAGAAGCAATCACCTACGGTAACCACCCGGAAGTCATCCTCCGGTTCAGATCAAAGGAAGGTGCCAAACAGCTACTTTGCAATGGGTTTCTAGGGTTTGGTGAGGCTTACATGGTTGATGATCTCCAAGTTGAGGGCGACCTGCAAGAATTGTTGCGTTTAGGTATTTGCCTTAGGTATGACAGGCGAAATATATCTTTCTGGAAAAAAATCCAGT
>JASFKF010000007.1:0-12783 GCA_050118775.1 Syntrophobacterales bacterium | reverse complement strand
TCTTAAGGGATATCTCGAAATATTTGGAAACAAGGAGGTTTTTGTAACTGACGATGGTATAAATCCTGAAGGCATACGGCCTTCAGTGTTGGCATAGGGAAGATAATTTCGGATTGCGGATTTCGGATTGATTAACGCAGAGCGCAGAGCGCATAGCGTCAAGTTCCAAGTTTCAAGTTTGAAAATACGTAAAAGATTAATCAATAAACTTGGAACCTGGAACTTTGAACCCTATAGAGCTGACAGCTGAATACAACCGGCAAAACTGTCTCAACCGACAAAACTGGCTAAACAGGCTAACCCGCTAAACAGGTACAGGGCACGGAGGTAAGGAACCTTTATGGAGTTGATTTAAAAATTGGGGGTGATGTGAGTGATGTATAAGAAAGTGGAGCAGGGAGGAGACCGACATCTAATAATTGATGGGGAATCCCGTGCAGATGAGATGCGGGTGACCCCGAATTTAGGGGAAGATCAATTCAAAATCGAACTGCTCATAGCAGATAATTGTCCAATTCGGACGAGTTGCGTTCGCATTGAAGAGGGAGTCAACTCGATTTGTAATCATCTGAACTATGACCGTATGAATATCAAAGAATTGATCTGTCGATATGGGACCTCATCAAAACTCCGAGTTGTCAATGAATTATGGGTTGAGGGATGCCCATTGGGAAAAAACTGTGCTAACTGCGAAGATCTTCTCAGCATAAACATACCTGGATCATTTGAACCAGAAAAATCCCACGCCCATATCACCTGTAAAACCAGGCATAGAAAAAGAGCCAATTGAGCTTTCCTTTGACCCTGGCTTACTTTGTTTCCCGCAAGGCTACGTCTGCACACTAATGATATGGTTGAGTGGGACTGTAGGAGAATAATCGATGAAAAGAAAACTGCGAGGACTCAAGCGCAGGGAAATTCAGTTGGATTTCAGCCTTTACCGGGTTGGCGTGCCCATCCGGGGGTTGTCCGGGATGAGGTTGAGTGTAGTAGATCTCTGGCCGGAGCGGGCCGAGAAGACGATTATGTTCGTGCACGGCTACGCCGGCTGCGCCGAGACCTGGGAATACCAGATCAACCACTTTGCCCGGGAGTATCGCGTTATTGCACCCGACCTGCGCGGGCACGGCCAGAGCGACGCTCCTTTCACCGAGTACACCATGTCGGAGCTCATTGACGATATCGATACCATAACTGAAGTGCTAAAGCTGCCAAAGGAGTTCGTTCTGGTCGGCCATTCCTTCGGCGGCTCCATCTGCATTGAATACGCCCATGCCCACCCGGAACGTTTGGAAAAGCTGGTTCTAATTGCCACTGCCGGTGAGTACCCCCTCCCTCGTGGGGCTTCCATTCTGTCCCGCGTCCCAGGGGCGGCTTTTCGACCGTGGTGGAAGTACCGTCCGCGCTGGAACGCCGAGATCCACGTAATGAAGCGTTTGATGCTAAACAACATGCGTAAGTGGCAGGGCTGGCCGCTTTTGGAGAATATCCGGACGGACACCCTAATCATTACGGGTGAGCGTGATCGCTATTTTCCCCGCCATGTTTTCGATGGTGTTAGTAAAATGATGCCGAGAGCAGAGGTCATCGACGTTGGTGTGTCCAAGCACAAGGTACAGCTAGAGCGCTCCCAGGCGGTCAACCGTGCTATCGATCGCTTTGTTTCTGGCATTAATGAGGGGCGGCGTATCTCCTGGCGAGCGCAAACCGCTAAAGGGAAGCTAGAAGATGATCGCCCCTGGCTCGCGAGTTATAGTAAATACACTCCTCACACCATTCCCATTCCACGCCAGCCGCTCTACAGATTCCTAGAAGCAGCGGCGGACAACGTACCGAAGAGAACAGCGACCATATTTTACGGTACTGAGCTGACCTACCAGCAACTGGAATGGCAGGCAAACCAGTTCGGCCATGCCCTGCACGGCCTGGGTGTCCAGCCAAGAAGTCGAGTTATGGTGGTGTTGCCCAACATGCCGCAGATGATTGTCGCCTACTACGCCACGCTCAAGGTCGGGGGTGTGGTGGTGCTGCCCAACCCCGATGCCGACGGGCCGGGCATAATCGGGCAAATCAAGGAGACCCGTGCCAGGGTGTTGGTTACACTGCGGGAGTTTGGAGAATTAGCGAGGAAAGTGCGAGAGGAGATCCCGCTCACGGTCGTTTTCGCCGACATACGCAGCGGGCTCTCCGCCAGTGTGTATCGCAAGCTAATGGATCGCTGGAAAGCGGCGGGGCTCGGTGAACAGGAGATAGCCGACAGGGATTATGGTGGCCATCTCATGAGCCAATTGATGATGGATGCTCCCCGGACCTCGCCGGAATTCGAGGTCTCCAGCGAGGACCTGGCCGCTATTCTTTATACAACAGGAACCACTGCCGAACCCAAAGGGGTCTGCCTGAGCCACGGTAATCTGGTGGCCAATGCCCTGCAGAACCGCCACTGGTTTCCCGATACACAATACGGCCAGGAGATTTTTCTCTCGGTTATACCTTTTACGCACAGCTATGGGATGACCGCCGCGATGAATATCCCCATTGCCATGGGCGCGACCATGCTGCTGCTGCCCGTTTTTGAAATGGAGCAAGTGCTGCAACACATCAAGCGATATAAGCCCACGATCTTTCCCGGTGTCCCTTCCATTTACATGGCCATCAATCAAACTCCGGATGTTCACAGTTATGGATTGTCATCCATAAAGGGATGCATTAGCGGTGCGGCCCCTCTTCCCGTGGAGGTGCAAGAGGCCTTTGAGAAAATCACTAGGGGTAGGTTGGTTGAAGGCTACGGCTTGACGGAAGCATCTCCAGCAACGCACTGTAATCCCCTCGAGGGGGTACGCAGGGTCGGCTCCATAGGCATTCCCATACCAAACACGGACGCCAAGATAGTGGACCTGGTGACCAGGGAGGATCTTCCTGCCGGTGAGATCGGTGAACTAGCGGTCAGAGGACCTCAGGTCATGCTGGGTTACTGGAATCCCACCGAAGAAGAAGATACCGAGTCAGTTCTGCAGGGCGGCTGGCTTTACACTGGCGACGTGGCGGTGATGGATATTGACGGTTTTGCCAAAATCATCAGCAGAAAGCGGGATACCATCCTGGCCGGAGATTACAGCGTCTATCCACGGGACGTAGAAGAGGTGCTCTATGAAAACAGCAAGGTCATGGAAGTGGCCGTGGTTGGTGTTCCGAGGAGGGCGAAGGGGCAAAAAGTCAAAGCCTTTGTGGTGCCGCGCCCGGGTTCTGATCTTTCCAAAGAGGAGTTGTTAGACCTATGCCGAAAGCGCCTCGAAGAATACGCCGTGCCTTGGGACATCGAGTTCCGCGAGGAATTGCCCAAGTCCTTTGTGGGTAAGGTGTTGCGGCGTTTGTTGGTCGAGTAAGCAAAGAAGAGAGTCAGGGTCCCATGGAAACGATTCGACAGCAGATGATTGCTATTCTAGTCGACAAAGAGATGGATGCCCGGGAACTCTCCCAAACCTTGGGGATTCGTGAGAAAGAGGTTTATGAACACCTACCGCATATCGCTCGCTCTGTAGCAGCGCAGAAGAAGAAACTCATGATCCAGCCTGTCCGCTGTCTAGCATGTGAGTACGTTTTTAGAGACCGAAAGCGTTTTACCCGCCCAGGCCGCTGCCCACGCTGCAAAAAGTCCCACCTTGACGAGCCGAAATATAGGATCTTCTGAAAAGTAAAAATCTTAGGCTGAGCCCCCTTGGCCACAGGGTAAGCCCCATTCAAGGTCAGAGGGTTTTTCTTATTATGGCATAAATCCTGCAATCTTATGCTAACCGAGGTGTAGCCCGGATGTTTCATGAATTGCTTACTGCGACCACGGATATGGCCATCCTTCCGTGCGTCCTCGGGTGTCGGCCCCTGCGACGTACCATTCAGGTATGCCTCGGGACCAATACCCTGCGGTTGCATATTGCACGCCCATCTTCGTGGCCTCGTGACACCAATTCATGAAACATCCGGGCTAGATTGCCGCTGTTTTAGGGTGGTGGCGACCTTGTGAGGGGGAGGCAAAGGATGTTCAAGAAACACCCACGTATATTGACTAAACCAAAGCCGAAATGGCCTATTTCCGCACAAGTTGGCGGTAGAGTAATCCACGGAGAAGCCAAAGACATCAGTCCTTTTGGGGCTTTTATTCGCTGCAGAAAACCGCTCAATCTGAATGAAATTTTTGACATGGTCGTTGATACCCCAGATAAGGCTCTGAATATTCAAGCTGAGGTGGTGTGGTCTAATATTTACGGCCCTGATGATAACATCACACCCCGGGGAATGGGGGTCAGGTTTGTGAAAATCTCCCATGAAGACCGCAAGCTCATTGAGAAAGAGCTCGGCCAGTATGAAATAGGAAAAGAGGCAAGTGAGTTTCTGGATACCCTGGAAATTGAGTTGGCCATAGATTAACGGTTAACCTCCCGCCATCACAAAGAAATTTTTCCCCCCAGTCAAAACAGCTTGGTCGTTGCTAAATCTTAAAATTTTTTAGTCTTCTCCTCTCAAAGTGGTTCAACCATCTACAATTACTAATAGATTTGGTTCACTCAAGCCACCCCCATCGTGGTACAGACATTGCATCCCCTCACAATCATCCCCCCAGCCCTTTGGCACTGACTGCTTTAGTAAAACTTATTCTGGAGAAGCTGAAAGATGTTTGAAAGGCCCCAAACCATCAAAGTCATTGCAATGGCAGTCTTATTGTTCCTCGGCCTCTTAACCCAGCCAGCAATGGCCGTGCCGGTGACTGTTCACGGCGGTAAGGTGGTCCAACTAAATAAGCGCCAGGTCGAGCTGTTGAAAGGGTGGCCGGCCGTCTATTACCTCAAGACTGCTCCGGAGAAATTATTTAAACACTATATTCTGGTTGAGTTGCCGGATGATCTCGGAGGGGGATTTTTCCTTGCCAAACCTGCGGATATGGCAGCAGCGCTGGAGGCAGTTGGTGCGATTCAGAAGACGGAGAGGGCAAGAATGTCAGCCAGTGCTCCCAGCAAAGAAACGTGGTTCGCGGACCTCTACTTGGGTGGGGTTGTGCCGGAAGACGGCAATGTTGATGGGGAAGCATCTCCTTTCGGTGTAAGCATCAATGATTCTGCCAAAGCCAATTACGACAACACCTATATTATTGGCGGCAGGGCGGGGTTTTGGTCCCCTGGCACCCGCTGGCTGGGAGCTGCTCTGGATGTTTCGTATTTCGAATTGGAAGCAGACGGCATAGAGACAAAAGTCTTGCCAGTATCGGCACTGGTAATCTTGCGTTACCCCGGGGATAGGCTGCAGCCTTACATTGGAATCGGCGCCGGTGTTTTTTTCACCGACACCAAGGTTGATATCCAGTTGAGCGGCCAGAATAAGAATTTTTCGGACACCGCGGCCGATTTCGGACTGGATACCCGCGCTGGTCTCGCATGGAGGCTATTTAGACGTTTCGCCATATTCGGTGAGTATCGCTTCACCTACTTTGAAGCTGACTACACTGACAAAATTGACAGCGGCGGTACGAAAAGTGATGTGAATATAGAGATCGAAAACAAAATTCATTATTTCCTCCTTGGTTTTTCTTACAGGTTTTAAAGCAACCGCGTCCAGGTTGTAAGAGGGAAAAAGAGAGTTTGATGTTCAAAATCCGCTTGGCGATAAAAAAGCTGCTCGTTTTACTAATACCGGTTTTTGTCCTGGTGACGGTCTCGGCGGTCGCAGCTGGTGAGAATAAGCAAAACCGCAGAGTTTACAGGTGGAGTGAAAAGAAGTACCTCCATGACATCCTCAATTCCAGGAAGGTAAGTCCCATCGTTAGAGCGGTGAAAGAAAACATAGAAGACCGTTCCATTACCGCGAGAAGCGCAAGGGGCTTAAACTATTCCGCCCTGTCGAATCCCCTGGTTAAGGTTGACGAGGATGGTAATATTCATACCTACATCCGGGTCCATTCTTTTGGCGCTGCAGAGAGAACTCAACTCGAGGCCTACGATGCCGGGATAGAAACAGTCAATGAGGAACATGGGATCGTTCAGGCCTGGATACCCTTTGAACTGGTCGACCAAGTCGCCCAGCTCACCTTTGTTAAGTTGATCTCCCCTCCCGGGTATAGGGTCACCCGAATTGGCAGTGTAACCACGGAGGGCGACGTTGTGCTGAAGGCGGATCAAGTGAGAGCCCTTGGGTTCGACGGCTCGGGGGTGAGAGTGGGGGTTATTTCCGATGGGGTGGACAGCATGGCTGCTGCCCAGGCCTCAGGTGATCTTCCGGCAACTGTTACCATTCAGACTCATGGAGGTAGTGGTGATGAGGGCACCGCCATGTTGGAAATCGTCCACGATCTGGCCCCCGGGGCTGAGCTGGGATTCTGTGGACCCGCAACCAGTTTGGAAATGGTTACATGTGTGAATGATCTGGCCAATGTATATGGTGCCCACATCATCGTGGATGATCTCGGTTTTTTTGATCAAGCATTTTTTGAGGACGATTTCGTAGCCCAGGCCGTGGCGACTGTTGTGTCAAACGGTGTTTTCTATACCTCATCGGCGGGAAACTCCGCTGAGACCCACTATCAGGGAGACTATGTTGACAGTGGGGACGGCCTGGGCAGCCATCTGATCAGCGGTGTGGACAATGTGTTCGATGTCAACAGTCTCGGTAATGTCCGTATTTTCTTGCAGTGGTCTAATAATTTCGACGGGACTGCCAGTGACGACTATGACCTCTGTTTACAAGGCGAGGACGGAGCGGCCTGCGCAGGTTTCAACTCAGTCCAAGATGGGGTTGGTGGCAATGACTACCCCTGGGAAGGCAGACTGCTAGATTGCACTTTGGGATGCGCCGTGCAGGTGCGTCTTATTACCGGCAACGCCCAGACAGTGGAATTGTACGTTTTGGATGGGGGAGCCTTGAACGTTGCTGACCGGGTCGCCGCAGACTCCATCTTCGGCCACCCTGCTGTTCCAGGTGCGTTGGCCGCCGCTGCGGTTGACTGGTCTACTCCTAACACCATTGAAACTTTTAGTTCACGAGGGCCTGTAACCATTCTGTTTCCGGCGACAGAAACCCGCCAGAAGCCGGACCTGACAGCGACTGATGGCGTGGCTGTCACTGGGGCAGGGGGGTTTCCGAGTCCCTTTTATGGCACCTCGGCCGCATCGCCGCATGTTGCCGGGGTTGCCGCCCTGTTAATGAGCGGAGGAAGAACGGCAGCGGCTGTGACAACTGCCTTAAGACAGACCGCTGTGGATCTAGGAGCCGTCACCACCTACGGTGCAGGGCGGATCGACGCTTTTGCGGCTCACGGTTTTTTGCAGGGGGCCCTCCAGTTCGAACTCCAAGTGGATGATGATGGCGGAGGTGGAAGCGACAATTTCTGTTTCATCACCACGGCTGGTCATGGCTACTTAGCTGCCGCCCAATAAGGTTCAAAGTTCCATTTTCAAGGTTCCAAGTTTATGACTCATTTCATGGAAATTTTCATACTTGAAACTTTGAACTTTAAACTTTGAACTTGAAGCTATGCGCTCTGCGTTTTTTGGTCATTGGCCCCTTGCAAACCTAAATTTCCCATCTTATTATAGAGTCCCTGATCCTTTTTGAGCGGATTTGCCGAATTGGCTGATAAATTTTAAAAAGAATTGGCAGGAGGAAGGAGTTTGCCGTGAGGACATATGGTAAAAGTTTAGCAATGGCAATGGCCCTGATTTTGGCACTGGGCGCTTTGGGTTCCGGGGTTGTTTATGGTGGTGAAAAAAGCGGCATTGAGGGTTGGGAAATAGGCAGCGCTTACAACAAGCATTACAACCTTGATGAGTGGGACAGCTTTAAGGGTATTGTAGTGGGTTTCCAAAAGATCACTCCTCTGCCCGGAATGTCTCCGGGGGTAGCACTCCTGGTCAAGGATCGGGATACCGATGAAGTTATCACGGTTCACCTCGGCCCCAGCTCCTTTGTCAACCCCAATAGCATTTCGCTGCGGAAGGGGGAGAAGGTGCACGTCAAGGGAGTATGGGCGGAGATAGGGGGCCAAGAGGTATTTATGGCCTCCAAAGTTAAAAAGGGCGACCATTATGAATTCAAAGTGCGTTTAACCAAGGACGGAACACCCTTCTGGACCATGAGCCCGGAGGAGTTAGCCAGGGAGAGAAAGGCCAAATAGCCGCCAAACAGGGCGGATTGACCAAGGCAGAGTGCGAATTGGCTCTGCCTTTTTTTTGTTCCTCAGGGTGTTTTTCTAGCATAAGCAACACCTCGACCAATAATAGGGCTCTTTGCCCATGAGGCTAACTGCTTGAAAACCATTGACTATGACCAAAACATAGTGTGTTTGGCATTGCTTTTGCTTAATGGGTTTTGCATAGAAAATCCCTCCATAGGGTCATAGTCGATGGCAGCAGGGAGTGGGCCCTTTGAAGGAACTCAAAAGGTATTAGCCATGGGCTAGCATGACGAACCCATTGAGTCTGGAACAATAAAAATGGCAAAAACTGCTCCTAGTAAAGCACTCAAGGATGGCAAAACAAAAAAGGTGGCTTCAAAGAAGCTCGATTTTTTACTTGATACAATTGATACCGAAGTAGCTAACCTAGCGGACGTTGTAAGTGTGGAGGGGCCCATTCTTGATGAGAAGGAATCCAAAGGGGGTGGAGGAGCAATTAGCCTCAGTGACGGTGGGACAGGGATGGACAGCCTTGAGCTGGATATGGACTTTTTTAACGAGCCAGAGAAACCCCCAGGCGGGGAAGGTTCTGCGGACAAGGGGGCTCAAGCTGCCATTGACGCCATGAGTGATGCTGAGGGCGAGGTTGAAGCCATGCTGTCAGGGGAGAAGACCTCTGGCAAACCTGCAGTTGCTTCTGCGAAGGTGGCCGACAAGGAAGAGGTGGATACGGACCTGGCCAAAGCACTAAACGAGCTCCTCGCCACTCGTGAAGTGGATGCATCCAAACTTCTGGAGAAGCCGGAAGAACAAAAGGTGGTGAAAAGTAAGGAAGCCGAGTCTGAGAAGGTTCAGACTGTGGAGAATCAGCTACCGGAGGAGCTCTTCGATGATCTGGACAAGGACCTTGAGCTCGTATTGGAAGGTGTTGCCGCCGAAAACCAGGCAGCTCCTGAAAAAGAACCGGAGGAAGATTTTTTGGATGATCTGGAAGAGAACCTTCAGCTTCAGAGAGATGCTGCTAAGGCAGAAGACCAGGCAAGTTCCGACAGTAAGCTCGAAGAGGATCTTTTGGGCGATCTGGAAATGGATATTGCAGCGGAAAGGGTCGATGAGTCGGCTACAAAAGAGGCGGCTATCGAGGCGGGAATTTCGAAAGACCTTTTTGAGACTACCGAGCAGACCATCGCTGTGGAGGAGAGAGGCGAGAGTGGGGCTGACGGTGTCACCTCAGCTTCGATTGCCGACGAAGAACTGGCCAATTTGCTGAGCAAGAAGATTGAAGCACTGGTGAACCGGCTGGTGGAAGAGCGGTTAGGTGAAATCGCCGAACGGGTAATCATGGAGAAGATCAATAAGATTTTCAAGTCGATGAAATAGATTTGTCCCCAGATCAATCCCTCTCTGAAAACTATTAATCCATTTTGACCGATCTCACTATTTTGTGCTAGCCTACATTATTCATGAATACCAAGGATTCATGAATAAGCCACTGGAACCTTTTTAACCCATTACAGACGAGGAGCTCAGCACGATGGAGCCAGCCATGCGATTTGGAGTGGTCTCTAAGATCGCTTTATGGTGTTTGGTTTTCGGCTTGATTGTCTCCTGCGCAACCACCCCGGATGACGAGGCGACTCCAAACATACAGTCACCCCCTGGCAGTAAGACGACAATGGTCCTCCTGCGACACGGTGGAAGGGACCCAAATGTGGTGGGAACAGATCCACCCCTGACAGGGCGAGGCAGAAAGCGGGCGGCCGAGCTGCCGGCAGCCATAGGCAATGTCGGGGTTACCGCGATCTATTGCCCGAACCTGAAGCGAAACATACAAACGGCTCAGCCGCTGGCAGACCAGCTAGGTCTGAAGATAAATATCATTTCCAATCGACGCTTGTTCGACCCCAAGAAACTGGCGAGTGAGCTGCTGGATGAGTTCATCAACAAACACGCCGATGGTGTGGTGGTCTGGGTTGGCAACTTTAGGAACCTGGAGGAGATGTATAAGCTGGTTGACGGAACGGGCGACCCACCGACAAAGTACGGTCTCATCTGCATGGTAACCATACCGGATATCGGACCGCCGCGGATCAAGAAGATCACTTACGGCGAGGACGTGGGCATGTATTGAACATGAGGGTTCAGCCCTTCAATCTTTGAATTTCCTATCCCCTGATAGCTCATCCCCCCCCGCTCCTTTTCTTGGGAGGCCAATGCGTTGTGCCGCCGAAGATTTCTACTCTTCCTCAGCTCCAGCAGGTGGGCAGGTTAAACAGTGAGTTTCCAAGTCGTAACGGCCGCTGAGTTCGTCGATGGCGGTCTCTTCGGCTAGGGGGACACCGGAGAGAAATCCAGCCCGGGCGATGATGTGGGATGCAACTGGAGCCGTCAGAAACAGGAACAAGCAAATCAACACCGCACGGACGGCAATAGCCCCATTTTCAAAGTGAAAGGCAATACCTATCAAGATCAGGACAGTGCCCAAGGTTGCAGCTTTGCTGGAGGGATGCATGCGAGTGAACAGATCCGGCATGCGCAGGAGGCCGACAGCAGCGAGCAAGACGAAGAGACTGCCGCCACCGGCCAAAATGAAAGTCAGCAATTGTTTCACCAGGTTCATCCTTTCAATCTCTCCTCGATATAGCGAGCAAAGGCGACAGTACCCACGAAGCTGATCAAGGCAAGTACCACAGCCACATCCAGAAAGACCGGCTGATTATGGGCCATTGAGTAAACAGCCGAGATCCCGACACCCACTGTGGCCAATAAATCAAAGGCAACGACTCGGTCCGGCAGGCTGGGTCCCCGCAGCAGCCTGACAAATCCCAACACCGCAGCAAGTGCCAGGACGCCGAGGACAATTTCCAAGAACAGATTGATATGATCGATCATCTTAGTAGCTCCAGGACCCTCCGTTCAAAGCCGTTCTTGATTTGCTCACGCATACGCTGAGGGTCTTCGACAAACATCCCATGCACGTAAAGCACCCTCCGATCATCGGAGACATCCAAGCTCAAAGTCCCAGGGGTAAGGGTGATCAAATTTGCCAGAAAGGTGATCTCCGTGTCACTGCTGACATCCAGCGGTATAGCGACAATTCCGGGCTTGCGTCGCGATTTCGGGCTGATAACATCCCAAGCAACGCGAAAGTTTGAATTAATCAGTTCTCGTAAAAAGAACAATGTGAACCGGATGCTTTCAGGCAGCTTTCTGAAGTACTGGGTGGGGCCAAGAAGAGGCCGCAACCACCACAGAACAACGTAACCCAGTGCGAATCCGAGGAGTAAGTTGGCAGCATCGGTCCTGCCGGTCATGGCCTCCCACAGTAACGCCAATAAGAGATTCCACAAGAACACTTTCATGGGGTAACTCCTTGCACCATGTCAATGGCCTGGAGCGCTTCCTTGCCAGCGCCGAGGACGGCCTGGGTGTAACCGCTTGAGTCAAGCAGCTGAGCAGCGGTACGTTCAGCAACGGTAAAGAGCAGTTGCGGCTGCAAACCGATGGCCACCGTAAGACCTGCCAATATAATAATGGGGCCCAGGAGTAAAAGCAGTAGCCGTGGGGTGAGTGTTTTGGTGGAAGGCGATCCTTCCCTGGGATTAACTTCTGGAGCCGGCTTCCAGAATGCCTCAACCCAAATCTTGATCATGCTCATCAGGGTCAGGAGGCCAGCGGCGAGAGCCGCCGCCACGACGAGATACTGCTCGGCCTGCAAGCCCGCCTTAATCATTGCGAATTTGGCCCAAAATCCTGAGAGTGGCGGGATACCGGCAAGACTGAGTGCGGGAATCAAAAAAAGGATGGCGAGCCAGGGCGATGAGGCTGCTAGCCCTCCCAAGCTTTTGAGTTGATAGGTTCCCCGCAAAGCTTTTACTGTTCCGCTGATCAAGAAAAGGTTGGTCTTGACGATGATGTGGTGTGTTATGTAGAAAACTGCGGCGGCGATACCAAGAAGCCTGGCCGCTGGATTGTTGGAGGCGAGCAACCCCAACCCCATGATCATGTAGCCAATCTGACTGATGATGTGGAAACTGAGGATACGTCGGATTTCGACTTGAGCAAAGGCACCCAGAACGCCGATAACCATGGTTAGACCAGCGAGTGTCAATAACAGGGTATAAGTGTAGGTCATCCTCGGAAAGACAAGAGTGAAAACGCGAATGAGGGCATAGACTCCAACCTTGGTGAGGAGACCGGCAAAGAGGGCAGATGTTGCCGCAGGGGGCGTATGGTAACTGGCCGGCAACCAGAAGTAAAGGGGGAAGATACCTGCTTTGATACCGAAACCGATGATAAAGAAACCGGCCACGCTCAGAATCAAGGTAGGATGTGTCTGGGCAATCTTTGTCAACTTCAGTGAAAGGTCCGCCATATTCAAGGTATGCGCCACCCCATAGAGAATCCCCACCGCTACCAGGAAGGTGACCGAACTTAGCAAATTGAGGGTGACGTATTTTATGCCGCCTTCGATTTGGGGAGGCTCGCCACCGAGCACTAGGAGCACGAAGCTTGCCATCAGCATTACTTCAAACCACACGTACAAATTGAAGAGGTCACCGGTCAAAAAGGCCCCGCATACACCGGTGAGCAGGACTTGCAAGAGAGGAAAATAGCCAAAGGAGATC
>JASFKF010000006.1:0-12992 GCA_050118775.1 Syntrophobacterales bacterium | reverse complement strand
GTAGTAGTTACCACCCGTCCGGAGACCATGCTGGGAGATACCGGCGTGGCAGTGCACCCGGAGGATGAACGCTACCGGGAGTTTGTCGGAAAGACATTAATACTACCCCTGCTGAACCGGGAGCTGCCCGTAGTTGCCGATGAATATGTTGAGATGGATTTCGGCTCCGGCACCCTTAAGGTAACTCCAGCCCATGACCCGTACGATTTCGAAATCGGTCAAAGGCATGGACTGGAGCCGATCAAGGTGATGGATGATCAGGGGGTAATGAATGAGGAGGCCGGGCCCTACGAGGGGCTAAATCGCGATGAATGCCGTGAAAAGATAGTTGAGGACCTCAAGGAACAGGGATTTCTCCTAAAGATAGAGGACTATCAACATCGGGTGGGACACTGTTATCGCTGTAAAACCATCATCGAGCCGACCCTATCTGAACAATGGTTTGTCTCGGTGAAACAAATGGCCGAAGTTTCCATGGCAGCAGTTCGGAAAGGAAAAACCCGCATAATTCCTGAAATGTGGGAGAAAAACTACTTCGACTGGTTGGAAAACATCGAAGACTGGTGCATATCAAGACAAATCTGGTGGGGACATCGTATCCCTGCTTGGTATTGCCAGGACTGCGACGAAGTCATTGTTGCCATGGAGGAGCCTAAAAAATGCAGTCGATGTAGCAGCGGCAACCTAGTTCAAGAGAGCGATGTGCTGGATACCTGGTTCAGTTCCGCCCTGTGGCCTTTCTCCACCATGGGGTGGCCGGAAAAGACACCAGAACTTGAAACCTTTTACCCCACCTCGGTGCTGGTGACTGGTTTCGACATTCTCTTTTTCTGGGTGGCGAGGATGATGATGATGGGCTTGCATTTCATGAAAGACGTACCATTTCGGGACGTCTACATCCACGCCCTGGTCCGCGACGCCGAGGGCATGAAAATGAGCAAGTCCAAGGGGAATGTCATTGATCCACTGGTGATCATGGACCGCTACGGCACGGACGCCTTTCGTTTTACCCTGGCTGCCTTTGCCGCCCAGGGAAGAGATGTACGTCTTTCCGAAGAAAGGATTGAGGGCTACCGGCATTTTGTCAACAAAGTCTGGAATGCCAGCCGTTTTACCCTGATGAATCTAGAGGGAGTGGTGGCCTCAGGAGTGTTACCCAAGCCAAGAAGGTTGGCGGACCGCTGGGTGCTCAGTCGGCTGCAGGAAATCTTCAGCAAGGTCAATAAGGCGCTGGAATCCTATCATTTCAATGATGCTGCCAGTTTAATCTACCAGTTCACCTGGCACGAGTTCTGTGACTGGTACCTCGAGATGATCAAGCCGGTTCTTTACGGCGATGACGACAAGGAACGTAAAGAAACCCAGCAATTTCTCCTCTATGGACTTTCTGCTGTTCTTCGGCTACTTCATCCATTTATGCCGTACGTTACTGAGGAGTTGTGGCAACATCTTCCCAAAAACGAAGGCAGTATTATGGTGGCAGATTTTCCGAAGCCGGAAGAGTCCCTAGTGGACCGTGAAGCGGAGGAGCAAATGGCAGTTGTAGTGGATGTGACCACGGCCATCCGCAACATCCGGGGAGAGATGAATGTTGCCCCGGCTGCCCAGGTAGACGCAGTGGTTTTCGGCCCAGATAGCCTTACAGGTATTGTGCAGACTCATGGTCATTATATAGAGGACCTTGCTAGGCTATCCAGTTTAGAGATGCAAAGGGATGGTAAACGGCCTAGGGTGGCGGCGTCCGCCGTGGTGCGAGAGCTTGAATTGTTTGTTCCCCTCGAGGGTGTCCTTGACTTCGAGGAAGAAAGTCAGCGCGTGAAAAAGGAAATCAGCAAACTCGAGCCTGAATTGGCCAGGTCCAAGAAGAAACTGGCCAACAACGAATTTCTCAACCGGGCACCCGAAGATGTTGTGGCAAAGGAGCGAGACAAATTCCAACGGTTGGCTGACAAACTGAATAAGCTCCAAAGGCAGCTTGAAAGGCTCAGGAAGATCAAAGACGGGGGCTGAAGCTTGTTGTCTAACGATTTAGAAATACTCATCCGTACGGCACTGGAGGAGGACATAGGAAGTGGCGATATAACCACTTCCTGCACAGTGGAGCCAGGGGCTCAGGGGAAGGGGCGTATCGTAGCCAAAGAACCGCTGGTACTTGCGGGTATTGATGTTGCGAGACAGGTCTTTTGGGCTGTTGATAGAGAGTTGAAGGTTCATCTTCCTCTAAAAGACGGCAGCCGTGCTATTGAAGGTGATCTGCTTTTAGAGGTGGCGGGCCACCTAGCAGCAATCCTTACGGCGGAACGGACGGCCCTCAATTTCCTTCAAAGACTTTCAGGTATCGCTACGCTCACCAGGGCTTTTGTGGACAAAACAGGGGGGACCAGAGCCCGCATTTTGGACACCCGCAAGACAACCCCTGGATACCGTTTCTTGGAAAAGGCTGCAGTTCGCGTAGGAGGGGGCTACAACCACCGCTTTGGACTCTACGATGGGGTGCTAATCAAAGACAATCATATTGCGGCAGCAGGATCCATCCATAAGGCGGTTCAGGCAGCACTGGATAGCACGGCTCATACCTTGAGGGTGGAAGTAGAAGTGGAAACCCTGGATCAACTGGCCGAAGCTATTGCTGCCGGTGCTCATGCAGTAATGTTGGACAACATGGACTTAGAAACCATGGCTGAAGCAGTGCACCGAACCAAAGGGAAGATCCCCCTAGAGGCATCCGGTGGGATTACCCTGGAAAATGTCGGAGAGATTGCCGCCACAGGGGTTGATTTGATATCAGTTGGAGCTCTAACCCATTCAGCCCGAGCGGTTGATATGAGTATGGAGGTAGAGCCGGCCTAGGCGGCCGGCTGTCAGTGGTCAATAATCAAATCCTTAAATCCCAGATCTCACATCCCACATTCTTACTTTTTCCCCAGTTCCTTAGATCGCTGAGTGGCCTCAGCCACAGCTTCCATGAGCAAGCCGCGCATTCCACCACTTTCCAAGACAGCTAACCCATGAATGGTTGTGCCCCCAGGAGAGGTGATCTGGTCTTTTAGGGCAGCGAGGTGTTTGTCACTATCGGCCGCAAGTTTCGCGGCACCTAGTGTAGTTTGCACCGCTAAATCCCGGGCAACCGGGCGAGATAAACCCATCAAAACGCCGGCATCAGTTAGAGCCTCCATGAACAGGTAAACGTAGGCGGGACCGCTGCCACTCAGGCCGGTGACCGCGTCCATATGGGCTTCTTCCACTTCCACTACCAACCCCACTGATTCAAAAAGCACTCTGGTCATGGCAATATGATCGCTGTTTACATGAGATCCGCCGGCAATGGCAGCGGCGCCGGTCAAGACCAGGGCAGGAGTATTCGGCATAACCCTGACCACAGGTACACCTTTACTTAGTCCCTGCTCAATGGTAGCAATGGTCACCCCAGCGGCAATGGAAATTACCAAGGGTAGGTGTTTGACCTCTGCACTTATTTCCGCTAAAACATCCCCCATCTGTTGTGGTTTGACAGCGAGGATGATTACATCCGAACCTCGAGCCACCTCCCCATTATCAGCAAAGGTTGACAACTGGTAGGTATCCCGGAGAAAGTCGAGTCGATCCCGGCTGATGTCACTAACGTTTATCTGGCTGATGTCAAAATGGCCGGACTGCAATAACCCTTTGATAAGAGCCTCACCCATATTCCCTCCGCCGATAAGTCCTATTTTTTTGGAGGCAACCATAATTATCTCCCTCGTATAGCCAGCAAAATCAAAGCCAAAGGTAAAGTGACCCAAGTTTCAGGTACGAGAATTGCTATGTAATTGATTCGGGACTAACAGCTCCATCAAGGAATCTCAGATTTCCGGATGGACACTCAGACAAGGACACGCTGGCCATTATCAGAGAAGGTTTCAGAAATGTCAATGCGTCCGGATTGGCCGGAGAGAGTTCAAAGGTTTATCTTCTTGAAAATAAGGGATTTTTCTTGACAGGGTGAGGAAATCAAGATAATGTTTCTTGGGCAAAAGGGTAGGTGGAAAGGAAATATGAATGTTTCTCATGGGCAATCTGCTAGAAGCCCTAGCGACTGTCATTCACTATGTTCTCAATATCTACATGTGGATTATCATTGCCAGGGCCGTAATATCATGGGTCAACCCGGATCCATACAATCCAATTGTTCGATTTCTTTACAGTATTACCGATCCGGTTCTTTTAGCCATAAGACGACGACTGCCCTTGTCTTTTGGAGGTATTGATTTTTCGCCCATACTGGTGATTCTGGCCATCGTATTTTTGGAGAGATTTCTGGTTGCTTCACTTTTTGACCTGGCTGGAAAATTTGCCCGCTAACAAGAACGTTAGTGGAGGTTGCTCTACATAGCACTAGCACAGGAGACAAAAATGTTACTGAGCCCTCTTGAGATTCAGCAAAAACAGTTTCGCCTCAGGTTTTTTCGGGGGTTGGATGCCAAGGACGTTGAGTCCTTCCTGCAAAAAGTAGCAGATCAAATGAGTGGTCTCCTCAAAGAGATCGATTTGTTAAAGCAGGATCTGGAGGAAAGGGAAAGGCAGCTTGGTGAGCACCGTGAGCGGGAACAGACTTTAAAAAACACACTCATTAGTGCGCAGAAGACCGTGGAGCAGATGAAAGTTAACGCCCAGAAGGAGTCAAAGCTCCTGGTCTCCGAAGCCGAGGTGAAGGCAGAGCGCATATTGAACAATGCCCATAACCGGCTAGCCCAGATTCACGAAGACATAGCCGAACTCAAGAGGCAAAGGACTCAATTTGAATTAAAGCTGCGCGCCACCATCGAGACATACCAGAAAATGCTCGACATGCAGAAAGAGGAGGAAGCCGAGGCGGAAGATTTGGAAAGCAAGTTGAAATTTTTTACCAAACCATAATTTAGTTGTTCGGTTGTCTTCCCTCTAAACCAAAAAGATCAGGTTTTTCTCCCCATCTTCTAAAGTAAGCCTGTCTGTTCAGACTACCGGCTTGTCTTTATCCCCAAGTTCAAAGGGCTGGCTTGGCAAACAAGGAGTCCCGTCTAATGGAAATACTGCGAACCAATGCTGAGATGTCCAGGTGGCGAGACGACTGCTACCGCAAAGGACAAACCGTCGGCTTTGTCCCTACCATGGGATACCTGCACCGGGGACACCTCGCCCTGGTGAAAGAGGCTTTGCGCCGGGCAGATCAGGTAGTGGTAAGCATATTTGTTAACCCAACCCAGTTCAGCCCGGGCGAAGACCTTGACCAGTATCCCCGCGATTTTGAGCGGGACCTTGATCTCTGCCGTGAGTTGGGGGTGCACGCCATCTTCGCTCCAGAGGTTGAAGAAATGTATCCGCCTGAATTTCAGACCCGCGTTTTAGTGGACCGCATTACCCAGAATCTTTGCGGTCTTCACCGTCCGGGTCATTTTGATGGTGTTGCCCTGGTTGTGGCCAAGCTGTTTTGTGCAATTCGACCCCATCTGGCGGTCATGGGAGAAAAAGACTTCCAACAACTTGCAGTGGTCAAGAGGCTCAGTAAAGACCTTAATCTGGGGGTGGAGATTGTTCCTCATCCCACTGTCCGTGAGCCAGACGGCTTGGCCATGAGCAGCCGCAATACCTACCTTTCGAAAGAGCAAAGACAGTCGGCTCTTTCTTTGTACCGTTCACTTCTTACCGCCCGTGAGATGGTAAAGGAGGGCGAGCGCCTGGTAGATGTTCTCTTAGACAAGGCAAAAGAGATAATAGAAGCTGAGCCATACTGTAAAATTCAGTACCTACAAGTGGTGGACGAGGATACCATGACTGATATAGCCGAAGTAACTCCCAAGGCGGTAATGGCTACGGCTGTTTTTGTCGGTAAAGCGAGATTGATTGACAATATGCGGTTGTGGCCCGAGTAAAGAAAGCTGACAGCGGACAGCGGGCAGAATTCAGACGACAGAGGGCAGATGACAGACGACAGATGTCCAAAGTACTGAATATCGAACCGCAGAACAAGAAACCGCAGAATGATGAAGTGATCACTTCGATATTTCCGCCTGAGGCGGATTCGACATTCTGCGGTTCAAAGAGGCGGTCGCTCAGAGGAAATCAATCTTGATTGTTCTTTCCCTGAATTCTGGATTCTGACTCCTGGCTTCTTGCTTTTAAATCCGCAATCCGCAATCCGAAATCACCAAAGTGCCTAGTTGTCACTATTTTTACTTTGCGCCTCCTGCCTATGAGCAACCAACCAGGGTCAACTGTGTCAGCCTACGTGAGCGAGAGTACATCTGGGGTAGTGATCAAGGTGCAGGTTCAAACCAGGGCATCTCGTGACGAGGTGGTGGGTCCCTACGGTGACTCCCTTAAAGTGCGCATAACTGCAGCTCCAGTGGCAGGGGCGGCGAACAAGCATTTAATCAAATTTCTTGCAAAGCAACTCAAGATTCCCCAGAGTCAATTGTCACTGAAATCGGGTGGTACATCGCGGGCCAAAAGCATTACAATCGAGGGGATGTCGGCAGATAAGGTGCGGCAGCGGCTCAGAAGGTAAAAATTGAGAAAGTCTTAAATCCGCAATCCGCAATCCGCAATCCGCAATTCGAAATCCCCCAAGCTCTTTCTTCCTTGTTCTCCTCTTCACTTTATGGTAATAGGTCCAGGAGCGGGAGAAACCAGCCATGAGAGACAAAAGGGAAGCCGTCCAGGTCAAATGTCCCAAATGTAAACGAACCCAAATAGTCTACATACCAGAAGAAGATATTCCCAAATGTCCAGATTGCAAGATCCAGATGAACATCGAAGAGCTTCTGGACGAGGGAAAGTCTTATTAAGCAAGATGGCAAGAGGGGTAGCAGGAAAGATCCAGCTGCCCCTCTTTCCGAACTATTAGACAAAGGAGGCTCATATGAAAAGATTCATGATGGTAGTGGCGATTTTTGCGGCATTTTTCCTATGTTTTTCTCAGGTACAGGTGTTGGCGGCAGATATTAATCTGGCCAAGAAGTCCACCCTGGAAACCATTCTCAAGCGTGGTGAGCTTCGGGTTGGTTTCGAGTCGGGCTACATGCCCTTCGAGATGACAGACAAGAAAGGTAACTTTGTCGGGTTCGACATTGACATGGCCAAAGAGATGGCCAAAGCCATGGGTGTAAAGTTTGTTCCGGTAAACACTGCTTGGGATGGGATTATTCCTGCTCTTACCACCAATAAGTTTGACATTATCATCAGCGGCATGACCATTACCCAGGAACGAAATCTGAAGATCAACTTCGCCGACCCCTACATCATAGTAGGGCAGACCATATTGCTGGCCAAGAAACACCTTGGCATCGTGAATTCTTACAAAGACTTGAACAACAAGAAGTACATCGTGACCTCCAAGCTCGGGACCACGGGTGAGATGGCGGTGAAAAGGCTAATACCCAAAGCCACTTACAAATCTTTCGAGACCGAACCCGAGGCTGCCCTGGAGGTGGTCAATGGCAAGGCGGACGCTTTTGTCTACGACCTACCATACTGCGTGGTGTTCAATGCCCAGCAAGGCGCAGGCAAGCTGGTATTTCTTGACAAACCCTTCACCTTTGAGCCTTTGGCCTGGGCGATCAACAAGGGTGATCCTGATTTCATGAACTGGCTGAATAATTTCCTCAGACAGGTGAAGAACGACGGCCGCTACGAGCAGATTTACAACAAGTGGATCAAAGGTACGGACTGGATTGCGGATGTCCAGGAGTAGGGCAACAGGGAAATGATGTGGGTGAGATTTTTTCACCACAAAACTTTTTGAAGCGAGGGGGCGCGGTGGTCATCTCCTGACTGCCGTGCCCTACATGAGCTCGAGCCTAAGGGAAACTTAATCGAAGCCCTGAGTCGAGGCGCGGTCAGCTCTCAGGGAAAACAGATGAGTAAAAAATAGTGGCAATGAGTAATTTCTCCTTAACTGATTATCTTCGGACCCGTGGTTGGCGGCACATTTCCATCATCCTGTTTTTCGTGATGGTTGGGGTAGTGATTGGCGGAATTTATTTTGCCACCCAAAAGGTGGAGTATGTCTGGCGCTGGTACCGGGTGCCACAATACTTTTATTATAAAGACACTGTGGAGACCAGGGCGGAGATAGAAGGCGAGGTGGCCTCCCTGACCCCTAGAGGTGACCAGGTGGAGGTCGTGGTCCGTGGGGAGGACGAGGAAGAGTTGTATCAGGTTCCGGCGGAAGCGGTGATGGTGGGTGAGGGCGATTTTATCTATCCTGGGGATGTTCTGGGATCTTACCAGAAATGGAAGGTGGGCATTCTTCTCCAGGGCCTCTGGCTCACTTTAAAGGTCAGTGTCCTTGCTGTCTTCCTGGGGATTATAATAGGTCTCTTTACAGGTCTGGCCAGAATTTCCAAGAATCCTGCCCTTAGGTGGACAGCAATCACCTATATAGAACTCGTACGGGGCTCACCTCTTCTTGTGCAGATTTTTATCTGGTATTTCGTCCTGGGGACCATGTTCAATACCTTGATGGCCAAACAGGGTATGGGCCAACTCTCACCTCTGTGGTACGGTGTGGCAGCCCTGGCAGTTTTTGCCGGGGCTTACGTGGCTGAAATCGTCCGGGCCGGCATCCAGTCAATTCACCGGGGACAGATGGAGGCTGCCCGTTCTCTCGGCATGAACTACCCCCAGTCCATGCGCCACATTATCCTCCCACAGGCATTCCGGCGCATTCTACCGCCCTTGGCGGGTCAGTTCATTAGCCTCATCAAAGACTCATCCCTTTTGGGAATAATTGCCGTTCGCGAGCTTACCAAAGCAACCAGGGAAGTGGTCACCACCAGCTTGCAGCCCTTTGAGCTCTGGTTCATCTGCGCTTTGCTCTATCTGGTGCTGACTTTTGCCCTGTCCATGTTCGTCCAATATCTGGAAAGGAGGACTGCCATAAGTGGTTAAGGCGGAAAACGTCTACAAGACATTCTACACCACCCACAAGGTTGAGGCCCTGGTGGATGTTTCATGCCAAATTGACAAGGGTGAGGTGGTGGTGATTATCGGTCCCTCGGGGTCGGGGAAGAGCACATTGCTGCGCTGTCTTAATATGTTGGAGAAGGCTGACAAAGGCCACATCTACATAGACGGGGTTGATATTCTTGACCCCAAGACCAACATCAACGAGGTGAGGACGGAAATGGGAATGGTCTTTCAGTCCTTCAACCTCTTTGCCCACAAAACAGCTATGGGAAACTTAACTCTAGCCCAGACAGTAGTGCGCAAACGCTCCAAAAAAGAGGCTGAAGAGAAAGCTATGGCCCTCTTGCAAAAGGTGGGCATTCCTGAGAAGGCAGGCTCCTATCCGGACAACCTCTCCGGCGGTCAGCAGCAGCGGGTTGCCATAGCCAGGGCCTTGGCTATGGATCCCAAGGTTATGCTATTTGACGAACCTACCTCGGCCCTCGATCCTGAAATGATCGGGGAGGTCTTGGACGTGATGAAAACTCTGGCCCGGGAAGGGATGACCATGGTGGTGGTAACCCATGAGATGGGTTTTGCCAGGGAGGTTGCGGATCAGGTAATTTTTATGGACGAGGGCAAGATTGTTGAGGTGGGCACACCAGAGCACTTCTTTCAAGATCCCAGCCACGACCGCACGAAGCTATTCTTGAGTCAAATTCTTTAGATTGGGGATTTCGGATCTCGGATTGCAGAATGGAAAATCTTGTGAGTGGCTCTTTTGAAATTCAGTCGATTTAACATCTGAAAACTCTAAATCTCCAGCACCATAATCCCTTCACTTTCCAGTACTTCATTGATAAAAAAACGCATAACCTCTGAGGTATCGCTCTGCGCTATGCGCTTGGCGCCATGCGGCAGGATCAGTTTATAAACACCTGTTGGTATTCATTCATTGATTCCATTACCTTGCCGGCGCCGCGGGTTACCGTGGTTAAGGGGTCTTGTTCTACATGAATTGGAAGCTGGAGCATGTCAGCAAGCAAGGTGTCTAACCCTCTGAGAAGAGCACCGCCTCCCGCTAGCCAGACACCGCTGTGAGTAATATCAGATGCCAGTTCGGGTGGTGTCTTTTCGAAAGTCCGCTTGATACTCTCGATGATGACGTTCACCGGTTCATTCAGGGCCCTTCTAATTTCCTCATCGTTCATCTTGAAGGATCTAGGTATACCTGAAAGTATTTCCTTGCCTGCCACCTCACCGGTCAAGGTCTGAGGGAGTGGGCAGGCCGAGCCTATTTCCAGCTTGATCCTCTCCGCCTCGTTTTCTCCGATGGAGATTTGGTGATGGTTCTGAACGTAACGAATTATGGCTTCATTGGCCTCGTCGCCGGCCACCCTCACTGATTCTGAGTAAGCCACGGCAGAAAGTGAAATAACCGCCACCTCTGTTGTGCCGCCACCTATATCCACTATCATGTTGCCCACGGGCTTATGAATGGGCAGACCGCTGCCGATGGCAGCCGCCATGGGTTCTTCTATAAGATTCACCTGGCGCGCCCCTGCTTGCTCTGCCGAGTCAATGACCGCGCGTTTCTCCACCTGGGTGATGCCTGTAGGTACTGCCACTATTATCTTTGGGCGAAAGAGAGTGGCTCTTTTTCTGACCTTTTTGAGAAAATACTTGATCATTACACTGGTAACTTCAAAATCGGCGATTACCCCGTCTTTCATGGGGCGAATCGCAACGATTTTCTGGGGAGTGCGCCCGAGGTACTCTTTGGCCTCGCGGCCCACTGCGACAACCTTACCAGTGTCCCGACTCAAGGCCACTACAGAAGGTTCATTGAGTACGATTCCCTCACCTTTAACATAAATGAGGGTGTTGGCAGTGCCAAGGTCCATTGCCATATCTTTAGCAAAGAGTCCAGCAATTCCGTCCAGCAATCTCATAAGTAGCCCTATTCTCGTATTAGCCCGGATGTTTCATGAATCCGCTATAATAAAATAGTATCCTCCCCTTTGGGGGGGGAGGATTAAACCCGTCCGCTATTGGCTTCGCCTTCAGGCGATTGCCGGGCGGGGCGGGGTGCTTACAAGTTCAGGTCTAAGTTCCAATAGACTAAATTTATCCAATCAAGCAGATCTCATCGTGGTACTGCTAACTGAAGCACTGGAGCTTTGATCCGCCAGAGCTTGGAAGCCCATGGTCCAGAGTTCACCTGCAGAAGCCGCATCTCTAGGAAAAATGGCGAAACCAAAGGACGCCTCCAAGCGGGGGTCATCGCCCAAAGGTGCCAACACCTCCTGATCCAAAGCAGCGGAAATCGCCAGGAGCTGGTCACGGATTTCTCCTTCCCTGTCATCTTCAAACAATACGGCGAAGCGAGCTTGATCAAGGCATCCCATGAGCTGTCTTCGCCTGAGTCGCTGGAGCAAGGTTGAGGCAATGCGCTGGCGGAGAATAGCCAGATCTGGTAGAGCCACTCGAGTGCTTAATAACTCAAAGTCGTGGATGTAAATAATGCCCAGGGCAAGACTAGTGCCCTTTTCCCGACAAAGTTCAAGTCTTTTTCTAAGAACTCGATCAAATGCCTCAGTGTTGCAAACTTCGGTGATAGGATCCAAATTCCGAACCAAGGCTAACTCGCGTTTGAGTGTAAAGTTCTGCAGAACCAGAGAAGCTCGCCTTGCCAGGGTAGTAACTGCACCAACCTCTTCTTTGCCCCAATTGGCCTCAGTGCGACTGATAAAGGCCATAACGCCGCCGACTTCTTCCGCTTCCCAGGCCAGGGGCATACCAAGCAAACCACCTATTATGCCGACACCATCCTTTGGGCCAAAAAGAAAGGGCATACGAGTACGGGAGCGAAATCTAGGGATAGTGAGGGATTTACGGTTCTGATAGATCCATCCCATGATTCCTTGATCAACAGGATAAGCATTTCTGAGCACTGTTGCAGGCAAGCTGCCGGAAGCGGCTACTGGTTGCAGGGATTCACCGTCTTTGATTGGGACGGCAACCAGGCCAGCGTCGGCCTGCAAATATGGACAGGCTGTGTCCAGCAAACGGCTCAGATATGGGGCCGGGTCGTCCGTATCAGCAGGCAGTGCATCTGCCCGACGCCACAAGGTCAAGAGCTGACGCTGACGCAGGTGGTGCATACTTTCACGCTCTGAACCTAGGGCGTTTCCCACAACGGTTGCAAAACCTGAGAGGAGTTTTTGGTCTTTATTTGTAAAGACATACTGGCGTTTACTGTCCACGCAAATAACTCCTCTGGGATCATCCAGAGGGATAGCCAGGAAAGATTTGATGTTCTCGTCACTGCCGTAGTAGGGGAGGATTCTGGTGTCACGGTCGAAGTGGTCGACGGTAAGTGGCTGGTTATTTTTGGCTACCCATCCTACCAGGCCGCCGTCTTCAAGGGAAAATTGCACCTGGGAGATAACATGTTTACTCAGACTATGAAAGGCCCGGAGGGTAAGGAGCTTGTTACGGTCGTCCCAGATGAAGACTGCTGCCGTATAAGCATCCAAACAGTTACTCAATAAAACCGTGATGTCGTCGAGTTGGCGATCAACTGACATATCGACCTATTGGCGGGGCAAAGTAAGGATATTAAAGAAGCACACTCGGCAGCCACACCAATTAGCAGCACTGTCCGACTCAAGCTGTCCGAGAATAGTAATTGTTACCAGATGTTATCTCATCAAATTTCGGGTCCATGAATAGCCTATTTAACAAGCTGTGTCAACCACTAACCGCATCTTTGTCCGTTGTTCCTCTTAAGGCGGATCTCCAGTTTCTAAGTAAGGAGTAAGCTCAAGTACCTGATATGGGATGTGGGATATGGGATGTGAAATTTTATTTTACAAGAGACGAGAGAGCAACCAAATAACTTGCCTGATTATTCATCCCACATCTCAGATCTCACATCCAGTTTGTAGTGCTTGCAGACATGTCCGCCACCTCCATACGCGGTACTCCAATACTCTACTAGTAATTTGACCTTTGTGACGGTTGTCAAGTCCTACTAAATAGGATTAGGATAAGGGGGTGTTGACCAGAGGAGGATTGGATGG
>JASFKF010000005.1:0-13637 GCA_050118775.1 Syntrophobacterales bacterium | reverse complement strand
AAATTGCTACATTTTCTTTCCAAAATGTTGCAAAGTAGCTACTTTCCTGGGGTGATTCGCCAAAAGGATCATATATTCCATACCTTCCTGAAGTGGACTCCCCAAAGGCAACACCTTTGTCCAACACTAAACATCCACCCGCAATCAAACTAATGCAATCAATTCGTTGCCTAATGATACAAAGTTTGCCTGGATGGTTGCAAGAGTGCAACTAGTTAAACATTTGATTTAATTGTACAATATTTCTTGGCCCCGAAATTTTTCGGCAAAACCTCCTTGTTCCCCCTCCAAGCCATTTTAGCCACGGCAACAGAAAATTTATGTAAATCATGATGTTAAAATGTATAAGTCATAATGGCACGATTGTTGCCTTTTTAAACAATCACATGTTGGCTAGCGCGGCTCATCTCGAAGTCTGAAATTGGATGCGGGAGAAAAATGTATAATATGGAGTCAGCCCACCCAGTTAACCGGGAAGGAAGAAGATTCATTGAATGCCCTTTTTATGGGGATTGTCTGATGCACGCGGCCAAGCACAATTGGGCCGCTTGGACCTGCGCCAAATGTCCAAACCTCAGGTTAGACTTGGTTTGCAAGAAGCTGAAGTTCATCTCACCCTATTACCAGTTACTTTCAGAAATCTATCCACAATTTAGAACAAAGTACGAACCAGCCATCAGTCTTTTTGATCTGGAATATTGACTGAAAGTAATGGACGGACCCACCTGCGAAAAATGTTAGACAAATCTTGAGCGAAAAGATCATCGCCAAGCTTTGTTTAATTATGCTCAAATGGTTGTGCTGGACTGGAGAGGTCTCTCCCGCTGAGATTCTTGCCATCTTGAAGTTTGTTTGGCCGGCAAGTGATACAGATCTCTTCTTACACCGTTTTTCCTACCACAACCCAATGTTGCGAAATGCTACACTTTCCGATATAGTAATAAATATTACACATTTTGCGGAGCCAATCTTCATGGCCAAAAAACGCAGAACTAAAGGCAAGGGTGGTCAATCCACCAAGTCAGCCGACAAAAGTCACTCTTCCCCGTCTAACTCTCGAAAAACAACAGGCAAATCAAGGGAGGGGCCCAATATCGCCATTATCGGCGGCGGCACCAGGTGCCAAAATCTCCTGGAAATGCTCGCCCATGACCGTTTTAAGCACCTAAAGGCCAAAATAGTTGCGGTGGCTGACGTCAACTCGGAGGCTCCCGGCTTCCTCCTCGCCCAAGAGCAGGGTATCTACACTACTACCGACTACCGCGATCTCCCCCACCTGGAAAATCTTGACTTGATTATTGAGCTTACAGGCAACGAGGAACTGCTCAAAGACCTAATCAGGAACAAACCACCTCAGGCCCAGGTACTGGACTACACTATCTCGCGGGTTATCAGTGACATGGTTAGCTTCAAGGGGGAGTACAAGGCTCGGGAACGCGACCTGAGCTATTCTCAAACTATGATTAACACTTTATTCTCAGGGATTAGAGAACCTGTTTTTCTCCTGCAAGAAGATTACCGCATTCTCGATGCCAATGAGCCCATGCTCGGCCTCCTTGGCATGTCCAAGGAGGAAGTCGTCGGTAGAACCTGTCACGAAGTCAGCCATCGTTCTTTGCAGCCCTGTAATTCTAAAACCTGCCACTGTCCCATGAAGGAAACCCTGAAAACAGGCCTTTCCGCCCACGCTATTCACGAGCATTTGGACCGTCAAAACAGGCCCCGTTATCTTGAGGTGTTTACTTACCCTTTAAAGAATAATTATGGCCAAGTCAGAATGGTTTTTGAGTTTTATCGCGACATAACCGACGACCTCGAGTCTCGGCTCGAGCGCAAAGCAAACCAGGTCAAAAAAGATTTGGCCAGATTGGTACATGAAGACAAAATGATTGCCTTGGGCAAATTGGTTGCCAGCAGCGTGCACGAGATCAACAATCCTATCGCGGGAATACATACCCTGGCCAAACTAATGCTCCGCACCTTGGAGGAGGGCCAGCTCGAAGCGGAGGAGCTCAAAGACTTTCACCGTTATTTGGAACTTATTGCTCACGAGTCCTCTCGTTGCGGCCAGATTGTATCCAATTTGCTCTCTTTCTCTCGCCAGAAAGAGTTGGAACGTCGCCGAGTCGATATCAACGACATCATCCGCTCAGTGATTCTTCTTTGCCGACACCGGATGCAGCTGCAAAACATTGCCTGCGATGAAAAGTTGGATCCTCACCTTCCCGAAGTAACTGGAGATTATAATCAAATCCAGCAATGTATTATGAACGTAATCTTCAACGCCATGGAGGCTATGCCCGATGGCGGCAAATTGACCCTCAAAACCTCTTTCGAGAAGAAAAAACGCATAATCCAAATTAAAATTAGTGACACCGGCTGCGGCATTCCCGAGGAAAACCTGTCGATTATCTTCGAGCCATTCTTCTCGACTAAAGACGAGAGCCAAGGGGTCGGTCTGGGACTGTCTGTGGTTTATGGCATCATCCGGGAGCACAAGGGCACTATTTATGTGCAGAGTGAGTTGGGTACGGGCTCAACCTTCACCATTCGCTTTCCCGAGGGTCAAAAAGACTTTTAGGAGGAAAACTTTAGATTATGACCTGGCCCAATGAAGTTCCCGCTATAGGGTGAAGGGCCAGGCTTTCGAAACTCTAATCAACAAAAGGTTTGCTATGGCGGACAAAATTCGGATCCTGGTGGTAGATGACGAACTAGTCATTCGCGAGTCACTCCATGGCTGGCTAAAAAAAAGTGGTTATAAAGTAGACACCGCGGAGGGTGGCAGCGCTGCCCTGGCTATGTTGGAGAAAACCCCTTACGATCTCCTCTTTCTCGATATTATGATGCCAGTGATGAGCGGGATCGAGGTTCTCGAGGTGGTCAAGGAGGAATATCCTCATACTCTAGTGGTAATGATCACTGCCTATGGATCTGTGGAAACCGCAGTTCAGGCCATGAAAGTCGGCGCAGTTGACTATCTGATGAAACCCTTCGATCCTGATCAACTCTCTTTGCTGACGGAAAAGCTCATGCAGCAAAAGAGGATCATGGATGAGAACATCTTTCTCCGTGAACAAATGGCTGAAGCGATTCGCTTCGAGAACCTTGTGGGTCGCTCTGAGGCCATGCAGGAGTTATTCGTTATGATCCAGGATGTGGCTGAGAGTGATTCGCCAGTCCTGATAACCGGGGAGACCGGTACGGGCAAAGAATTGGTAGCAAAGGCTATTCACGCAAAAAGTGCCAGGCATAATGGTCCTTTTATTCCCATCAATTGTGGGGCATTCCCAGAGCATTTATTGGAAAGCGAGCTCTTCGGTCATGAGCGCGGCGCCTTTACTGGGGCGCACCGGGCCAAGAAAGGACGACTGGATTTGGCCCACCATGGAACTCTCTTTTTGGATGAGGTGGGCACGGTGCCTCTCAAGATGCAGGTGGATCTTCTTCGCGTTTTGGAAACCAAAGAGTTTCATCGCTTAGGCGGGACCACGGAAATTGAGGTGGATTTCCGAACCATTGCCGCCACCAATAGAGATCTGCAACAAGCCATCAAAAAGGGAGAATTTCGCCAGGATTTTTTCTACCGTCTCAATGTGATATCTTTACATATCCCCCCACTGCGGCTGCGGCGGGATGACATACCTTTATTGGCTGAACATTTTCTTGATCGCTATACTCGTGAGACCAACAAGGACATTGACACCATTAGCAAAGAAGCCATGTCCCTTCTCAGGAAGTACGATTGGCCGGGCAATGTTCGCGAATTGGAAAATGCCATTGAGCGGGCGGTGGTTATTTGTAGAAAGAGGCTTCTTGGCCCTGAGGAGTTTTCCTTTCTTGCCCCCCATCTCTTAACAGCAACGGAAACCTACTCCTTGGAAAAGACTCAAATAGCTCATCTTCTCAAAGTGCTCAAAGAATTTGACTGGAATATTACCAGGGCTGCCCAGGCCTTGGAAATCAATCGGGTCACCCTCCACAAAAAAATAAAAAAATATGAATTACGCCCGGACCGGGCCAGCAAGTAATCTGAGATGTCTCCTGTGAACACCCGGGCCCGAACACTAACAGAGAACCCTGGGGCAAACAATGCCACCTCACCGCCGAAACATGGAGTTATTGGTGTTGTGCGCTTGGGAGGAGTGGGCGAAGCGGTCTTGAAAATTGTTGCCGCCAACCTCCAGGAAGTTTTCCATGTGCCGGTGGATATTCTCCCGGCCCGTCAATCCCCCGAATTTGCCTACAGCGATAGGCGTAAGCAGTACCACGCTGCTCTGATTCTGAAGAATTTAGCTGAAAGCCGTCGCCCCCATCCTCGCATTTTGGCCTTAGTGAGCGTCGATTTATTTATTCCGGTGCTAACTCACGTCTTCGGAGAAGCGCAAATGGGAGGGCGCGCCGCGGTGGTCTCCCTCCATCGCCTCAGGCAAACGGAAGAGGGGAGCAGGGTATCTTTGGATACTTTCTACCACCGGGCGGTGAAAGTGGCCCTCCATGAAATGGCCCACACCTTTGATCTGGTCCATTGTAGTCAAGCCGAATGCATAATGAGGCTTTCCTCTGGGCCGAGCGATTTGGACGAATTACCTTTGTTTTTCTGTGAATATTGCGAGGCCTTTCTTGAGGACGCTTACCGGAGGTATGATATACAAAGACTGCCTCTTTGAAAAAGCATAGAGCATGGAGCATGGGGCATAGGGTGAGAGGTCAGAAATCGGAGGTCAGAGGACGGCAGGTAACTAGGCACTACAAAGAACTCGGTTCACCGTTTACCGTTCACCGCTTACCGCTAAGGTTTCAGTGTTCGGGTTTCAGCTTTTTGTTTTTCTCCTTGCTGACTCCAGAAACCTGACACCTAACAACTTGAGACCGGGTGCTTGGGATTTGAATTTTTACAATCCTCCCCTACTTCATTAATCCAATTATTATCTTAACTTGGCGAAGGCATAAAAAATTTTGGCCGAGCAAGTTGCTCGGCCAAAATCTCTTTGTAGGTTCAGGCTAATCTCTGATTCGGTCAGGTCAGCAAGAATTCGTGCACCAGCTTTTTCCAGCCGACCTCAGGAGCATTGCCATAGATGTCATCGATGGGCTCACCACCGGTGGCTGCCAGTGGTCCATGCTCTGCCATTACCAAATTGTGAAGTTTTTGGACCTCATGCTCCATCCAACCATCCACTTCCTTCTTAGCAAAGAGAAGGTTTTTCAGGTTGCCCTTTAGTCTTTCCGGTTCCACCACAATCAACCAGCCCTCGGTGTAGGGCCGCTTGTTGCTTAGCTTGGGCTGCCGTAAGACTTTATGGTTAACAGCTACAACCGTGCCGGTCAGCGGAGAGAGCACCTCGGCCTCATTACTCTCTCGGGCCAAACTGAGGCCAATATCGCTTTGCCCTACCTTCTGTCCTAGGGAAGGAAGACGATACTCATCCACCGGCCCCACCAGCCTCAGGGAAAAATCATCCAGGCCCAATCTAACGCGCCCGCCATACTCTACTCGGGCCCAGCCATGTCCGCGATGGTAGTAGTAGTTGTCCGGCACTTGGTAACCTAATACGCGGTGGATGGCAGGTTTTCCCAGATGTTCATGGAGTTCGGCTTCATCCAAGCTCTGATCAAATTCGCACACATCACAGCGAAAATCATTGGTACAGATTTTGTACTGCACCCGACCAGAAAGCATGTGGCGGCACTCTCGCTCATCACCATAGCGGAGTCGCATCCGGTCTCGCCAACTCTCCTGATCTTTATGCTTCACCAACGGTCCAGTCTTTTCAAGGGCCCGGGTCATGGCCGTATCAAAGGGACAGTTGGTGCAATCGAATGCATTGTCGCAAAGCCTGAAGTTGATCACCCCTGCCTTCATCCAGATGCACTCATCTTCCAGAATATTGAAGCCCTGTACTCTTTTGGCCTTTTTGCTCTTTTTGCTTTTACCAGCCATGATAGTAACACCTCCTTTCATGTGTCCTTAATGCCTACCCCTAAGGTGCCAGTCGAATTTTATGCAGCATTAGGCATTGCGGGTAGTGGAGTTAAATTGTAAGCAAAGAAATCCATCATGTTCTGGTCAAAGAGGCACCGCTCGCAGTCCAGCCGTCTGGTACAGCTTCGGCTACTAACGACCCCAGCCTCAGACCAGATGCAGATTTGCACCCCAGCCTTTTTTCCTTGATCTTTCTTGATTCTTTTAGTGTTTTTCATGGCCATCTCCTTTTCATCTGGAGTTGATGTCTTGCGCTTACTCTTAAGAGCAATCAGGGTGCCACAATTTTTCAGACTACTATTATTTTTATAAACTATTGAAATTTATGTGTTATTAATAATTATAGGAAGGAGGAAGGGGCAAGCTTATTGATTAAAAAAGCTACACCTTGAGAGGGTCTCTTGGACAATATGACAAAAAATCATGTTATATCAGTTGGTTGTTAAGTGTTTAATTTGGCAACACTAATTGTATTTTTTCGCAACTCTATTGTAAAGTAGTTCAACAAGAGGTTTTGTTGGGTAAATTTTCTTTTAATATCTGAGGACTATAAATCTATTAGAGCTAGAGTTTCCTAATGGTAAAATTCTGCTCTTGAGGCGGGGTTTTTACATTGACATGCTTGCAACCTCTAATGTAGCCTATACTATAAGTATCTGTTTTCCTTTCACTTGACACCTTTTGTTGTGCTTTGGCCTGACCCAGTATCGGTAAAAGGTTCCCGTTGAAGTATGCATAGGTTAACCTCAGAATCATCAAAGGAGTATTACATGGGCAATCACAAAGGAAAGATCTTGCTGGCTGTGGATGGTTCAGATCAGGCTTTTGAGGCGGTGCGCTATGTTAGCCAATTATTTCCACCGAAGCGCATGGAAGTGGTTCTCTTCCATGCCCTGAGTAAAGTTCCCGAGGGTTTCTGGGATGTGGAGAAAAGCCCAGAATTCAAGCACAAGCTGAGCAGCGTAGCAGCTTGGGCGACCCGGGAGGAGACAGTGATCCGGGAAATCATGGAAAGAGCGCGTCAGCTATTTTTGGATAAAGGCGTCCCAGAGGATAAAGTCAGTGTCAAAATTGGTGAAAGGAAAAAGGACATAGCTAAAGAGATCATGGCTGAATCTCAACGTGGTTATGATGCGGTGGTTGTGGGACGTCTGGGAAAGAGTCAGCTAAAAGATCTTGTCTGGGGAAGTGTTGCTAACAAGCTAATTGCGCGGTTGACCGATGTTCCCGTCTGTGTAGTGGGAGGAAGCCCACAGGTTGGCAAAATACTATTAGCCATGGACACTTCGGAAGAGGCCGTGAAGGCCTTGGACTTTGCGGGAACCATGATGGACATCACCGACTGTGAGGTAACCATCTTACATGTCATTAGAGGTCTCGAATCTTGGACCGCGGATGCCGGTGAGGAGCTCCAGGAGGCAGATAGGGCTGCAAAGATTCTCTTAGAAAACGCTATCGATCGTTTGGAAAGGGCCGGCCTTAATCGTGATCGCATTTCCACTAAAATCCGTTCCGGAGCGGCCAGCCGGGCTGGTGCCATTGTAGAGGAAGCCAGAAACTCTGGTTGTGGCACTATTGTTGTGGGGCGACGAGGATTGTCCCGGGTCAAGGAATTCTTCATGGGTCGTGTGAGCAAAAAGGTCCTGCAGCTAGCAAAGTGGAACGCGGTTTGGGTGGTGAGCTAGCCCGGATGTTTGATCAATAGCGTGCTTCGACTATGGATAGCAAGGGGGGAGGTTTATGTCTTATTGGCTGTAGGCAGATGGATGATGAAGGCTGTCCCTGGGCCTTTTTTGTCTCCCTCCCCGCTTGCCAATACTTTCAGTTTTTCTTCAGGCAGTGGGCTTTCAACCTCAATATGCCCTCCGTGATCTTTAATAATTCCGAAGGTAACTGATAATCCAAGCCCCGTACCTTCTCCCACCCCTTTGGTTGTAAAAAAGGGATCAAAAATTCTATTTATTATTTCCGGAGGAATACCCCTGCCCGAATCCAGAAAAGAAATAACTATTTCTCCTGCATCTGCATCGTGGTGGGTAGTAATGGTAATGGCACCATCGGTACCAATCGCCTCATGAGCGTTATTGAGCATATTGATATAAACCTGTTTGAGTTTTTCACTATCACCAGAGATAGGGGGGAGATGAGGTTTGAAGCTCCTTGTTATATAGATTCGGTCCATGTTTAGGGAATGTTCCATCACCGCCAGCACTTCTTCAATGATTTGACTGATATCAATGGAGTCAATAATACTTTCGCTCTCTCGCGAATAGAGGAGAAGATCGGCAACAATTCTACCGCATATTTTAGACTGTTTTTCGATGAGTTTAAGATCTTCAAGAGCTTCACTTCCCTCCGGGAATTCGTCTGCCAGAAGCTGGGCATGGGTCAGGATAACCTGCAAAGGGGTGTTGATCTCATGGGCTACTCCCGCAGCCAATTGTCCCACTGTGGCCATTTTTTGCGATTCTATTAAACCTTCAGTGACTCTTCGGAGTTCGGTCACATTCTTGGCAATGCCCTCACACCCGGCGAACCTCCCCTCTTCATCCAAGATGGCATTGGCAGTGATCAGCATATTGAGAATTTCGCCGTCTCTTTTCCTAAACTCTACCTCATAATCTTTGACGTAGCCCTCCTTTTCCAGGGTCTGACGATAATTGTTGGCATCACTCAGATTCAGAAACACATCCTCAAGGGTCACTTGTTGGAAATCTTCCCGGGAGTCATAGCCCAACAGCTCCAAACCGCTGGCATTGATTTCGATGATTTCCCCCTTCTTATTGCATATATAGACCATGTCCTTTGAGTCCTCGAAAAGCCGGCTGTATTTCTTCTCCGAGTTGACAAGTTCTGCTGTGCGTAATTGAACCATTCTCTCCAGATTGGCATTCAACTCGTTAATTTCCTGATAGCGAATCTCTAGTTCCTTATGGGATCTTTCCAGCTCCTGGCTCATCGATTTCATATCGGTGATATCGGCAAAAATGCCGCTTATATAGGCAAGTTGGCCCTTTTCATCCAGGACAATTTGGCTTCTCTCCCGAATCCACCGAACATCGCCGAACTTAGTTTTTATTCTGTATTCTCGCAGATAGACTTTATCGGCCTCCAGCGCCTTCTCAAATAACTTTTGTATCGATTGAATATCTTCTTCAACAACAATGTCGTACCAATTAAGTCTTCTTGAATTGAAGTCTTCCTTTGGATAGCCGGTCAGGTTCTCAATCTTGTCATCCAAGAAGTCGACGGACCAATCCTCGTATCCTTTGAAGACAATAGATGGAATGGTACTGAGCAACAACCGATAGTTTGCCTCAGATTGCGCTAAAGATTCCTCCATTTGCTTGCGATAGGAGATATCCTTGAAATCCTCCACAATACCCAGGGTCTCACCCCGTTCATTTCGAAAAGGCGTTGCGGTGGCAATACACTGTATTCGGGTGCCGTCCATCCGTTCTCTCTCGGTCTCCATTTCTATCCTATTCTCACCTTTCAAGACTCGGGCAATATTACATTCGGGTGTATGACAGTGAATTCCACCTAAAATTTCGTAACACTTTTTTTCGAGGCATTCCTCTTCTTTCATGCCCGATAGGGCAACAAAAGTATCGTTGACCCTGAGCACGTTGAAATTCTTGTCAACTACTCGCATTCCGTCGGCTGCTGTACGAAAGATCTGCTCCAACTCCATCTTGGTTCTGGTGACTTCGTCTCTGGCCTCTTTTCTTTCAGTGTCATCAAAGAAAACGCCGCTTAAGTGCTGAATGTTGGCCTCCCGATCACACACTATGCTGCCTCTGTCCCTGATCCATCTTATCTGGCCATTTCTAATTCTTATTCTGTACTCCCTGATATAGGATCTATTCCCCCTCAATGCCATTTTTGTTATGTTTTTGACGGGTTCCAAGTCATCCTCAATAATTAAATCAGACCACTTCATCCGTCGAGAATTAAAGACCTCTTTCGGATACCCGGTTAACATCTCAATCTTATCGTCAAAGAAATCAACGTCCCAATTCTTGTATCCTTTGTAGACAACACCAGGGATTTTACCGAGCAATAGTTCATAATCGGCAAGGGATTCCTGCAGCGCCTCTTCTATCAACGTGGACCTGGACTCTTCCGTTTTGAGCCTTGAAATCTCATCTTCAAGCTCTTTGACCTTTTCTTGCAATTGTTTGTATTTCATAGGAGTCTGACCTCTGCCTCATTTGTCAGCGAGGGAAAATTTTGGCAAAAAAGCTAAAATCGCCCCTCATTATAAACTAATAACCCTTTCTCTAACATTAGAGACCAGTGTATTGGGTTACTGAGCAACACTGGCCCCATGCACTAACCGGTTGTTGATCATATACAGTTCTGTTGATTTTGTTTTTTCGGAAGCAGTCCACCGCTTGTATAATTTTCCGGAGCGACTGTGTGAACCTTAGCAGCCAAGCCCTCAGCTTGCTAACTTCGGCGACACGGTCGAGTTCGGTTCTGCGGTCAGCCTGTTGGTAGAAGGATCAGCAAATTAAGCGGCAGTGGTCGAAGAGAGTGAAATCAGCGAGTTATAGAGATCATGTTCTAAACGGAAAATGCTGATAGCTGGATGCTACCTGATGATCAACTTGCCTGACTCAACACCTCGTCCACCTTTTTTTCAAGTTCCTTTCGGTCGATGGGCTTCATGCAATAGGCCCCCGCGCCTATTCGCATGGCTTGCTCCACGCTTGCGTGGGTGGGGTAACCTGTGAGCATAATGACTTTAATATCGGGTTGAATCTCTTTCAGTCTGCCCAATACCTCAACACCATCCATTTTTTTCAGTTTTATGTCCAGAATGGCAAGGTCAACCGGATGGTTCTGCACATGATCAATGGCCGCCAGTTCATCCGTGTAACCAAGGATCTCATGCCCCCGTTTCTCTAGTATTTTTCGAATGGCGTCTACAGCCTCTTTGACATCATCTACCACCAGAATTCGAGCCATAGTGTTCACCCCCGTTTGCTGTCTGAATATGATGCGTCCCCTGACTCCTGTCTCCGCTCGGCGTAACTTACACCAAGGAATCTTCTTTGCCAACTTTTTTCAGGAGCCATTCCTGCTAGCACTTAACAGCAAAATTGCTAGTTACAACTGACATGTAAATCATTCTTTACAATTTTTCTTATCTTATATTATACTGAGATTTAAGTGCAAGTGATAGATTTCACCTGGATGACTCTTGCGGATAAAAGCTACTCTGTGCGAGTGTAAGTATGTGTTGCAGCAACTTTCTCGCTGATTATGGCTCTCCTTCTCCTTGCTCCCCGCAGTTCCCTGGTTACACTTGCGCCCTCATCTCGCTTTGCAACCTTGCAGACCTTGAGAGATCTGTCCTTATAAGAATCCCCATCTCGGCTTGGCAGGAGGACATATGAGTTCCCATCTGTCAGCCTGTGCAGAGCCGAAATGCGCAACCGGTAGAGAGCGGTATTCTCAAGCAAGGATACCGCAGACTCATGGCCGCGCCGCGATCTGAAAGGCGTAGCCTCATAGATCATTGGGAAAAACAGCTTGGTTAATACCGTTTCTCCAGCAACCTGAATCAAACCCAACTCAAGGATGATAAGCTGATGTTCTTCACAAATTCGTTATATGTAGCCCTCACCATTTTCGGACTCGGTTTGCTTTATAAGATATCAACCTGGTTCCGATACAATATTGGTGTGGAAGCAGGGGATATTCCGACCTCGACCCGTATTTCTGCTGCCATCAAAGGAATCACCTCAACCCTGTTAAGCGGCAAAATCTTTACGCTCCTCCGAGTCTTTATTGTCGATGTACTCCTCCAGATAAGAGTGTTACGCCAAGACTTTCTCAGGTGGCTCATGCACATATGTCTATATCTTGGCTTCATGCTCCTCCTTCTGATGCACGCCTTGGACAAGTTCATCACCTCTGTGCTCTTTCCAGAATACTATTCGACAATCAATCCATTCATGTTTTTAAGGGATCTCTTCGGTTTCATGGTAATCGTTGGCATAGCTATTGCGCTCTATCGCCGTTTTATTATGAAGGTGCCCCGTTTGCAAACCGGTGGTCAAGACTACTACGCTCTTATAATCCTTGCCGTCATTATGATTTCCGGCGTTTTTTTAGAAGGGACCAAGATAACTTCCTATTCCAGATACCAGGAGATGGTGGAAGAGTACACCATTGCGGCCGATGAACAAGAGCTCAGAGCTCTAGAAACCTATTGGGTTAAAGAATTTGCCGTTGTTTCTCCTAATGTAAAAGCTCCCTTTGACGAGGAGCTCCTGGTGTCGGGTAAGGAAGCCCATGAGATGTCTTGCGTCCAGTGCCATTCAAAGCCTCAATCGGCATTTATGGGCTACACCACAGCCAAAATCATCAGCCCCATAGCTTTGGGATTGGATCGGGCAAATATACCAGAGATCCTTTGGTATATACACTTTCTCGCTTGCTGGTTGGGTTTAGCCTATCTTCCCTTTAGTAAGATGTTCCACCTCTTTGCCAGTCCCCTCAGTCTTCTCGCCAATTCAGTGATGGACAAGGAGAGCTCAAGTCCTGCCAATATTGCCACCAGACAGGTCCTAGAGTTGGATGCTTGCACCCATTGTGGAAGTTGTACGGTTAATTGCTCAGTTGGCATTGCTTTTGAAGCCATGCCAAATTTGAACATTCTGCCTTCCGAAAAAATAGTCTCAATAAAAAAACTTGCCTCAGGTACCCGCCTCACCGAACAACAGCTTATCGATGTGCAGGAAGGGATCTACCTCTGTACCAATTGCGAGCGGTGCACCGTTGTCTGTCCGGTTGGTATCAATTTGCAGGATATGTGGTTTAGCGTTAGAGAAGCCGTCCTTGAGCGGGGTTACCCTGAGTTTTTCATGCTCTCGCCTCTTTCTTACTACCGTGGCCTCAGGCGGGAGGCTTTGGTTGATGATGGTTACAGGGAGCCATTGGACAGGGCTAGGGGGGCCATAGCTGCTGAATGCCAATTAATGGCCCCAGACAAACTCATACCTCTGAGCCCTACCGATAGAGAATTCAAAAGCGGCCTGAGCCTTTCAGCTCAGTCAAGCACCTTCTCGGTTTGCTTCGGCTGTCAGACCTGTACCACTGTGTGTCCGGTAGTGGCCAATTATGACAATCCCGAAGAGGTCCTAGGTATGCTGCCACACCAGATCATGCATGCCTGTGGCTTGGGGGTGAGGGACCTGGCCTTGGGGTCAAATATGCTTTGGGACTGCCTTACCTGTTACCAGTGTCAGGAGCATTGCCCCCAGGGGGTCTGCATCACAGACGTGCTCTATGAACTCAAGAATGTGGCGGTCAAACAGGTAAGACAAAAGGTTTCATAGTGGATGGGGATAAGCTTATGAAATTCGCACTTTTTCTCGGTTGCAACATACCGGTTCGTCTCAGTCAATACGAGACTTCCACCAAGGCCATTTTGGCCAGACTCGGCGTGGGATTGATCGACATAAAGGAGTTTAACTGCTGTGGTTATCCCGTAAGGAACCTTGACTACAAGACATTTGTTCTTGCTGCAGCAAGAAATCTGGCCCTGGCGGAAAAGAGCAACTTGAATATTTTGAGTCTGTGCAAGTGTTGTTACGGCAGCCTTAAAAAAGCGGACCATCTCCTCATGGAAGACACT
>JASFKF010000004.1:0-14446 GCA_050118775.1 Syntrophobacterales bacterium | reverse complement strand
CCCGCTGCTGGTCCTTGAACTGCCCATGTCGGAGAGCCCAGAACAAGACAACGAGGCTGATGACAAAGCCACTGACCATGTAAGCTAAAAAGTATGGATAGTACATATCAAATGCCTAAAATAAGCACGTTTAGCCTGTTTAGCCAGTTTTGCCGGTAAAGACGTTATTCGTTTTGGCTGGCTAAACCGGCCCAACCGGTTAACCGGCTAAACCGCCTTACGGTTCCCACGAGGCGTCGATTCCTCGTGGGTCTTTGTTAGCATCGCTTTGGTTGATGAAGTACACCGCCACATAGTCACCCACTTCCCAGATTTTTTGAGATTCCAGGTCGCGCTTGAAATAGGGCATGGCCGTGCCGGTGATGCCGTTCATTAGCTGGTAGTAAATAATACCGCCTGATATTTCTCTACCCTTTAACAGGGTAAAATTCAAGGGCGGCGGGTATATCCAGGGCTGAGCCGGTCCCATGCCGTCGCCAATGGGACCGTGACAGCCAATGCAAAAGTTCTGGTAGATGACCTGTCCGCGCTGCAGGCTGGCCTTGGTAGTGGGATAGGGATTGGGAATGGTGCGCCATCCCTCAGGCACGATTTCGGCGAGCCAGCGGGCGTTGATCTCCGGGCCGGCCTCGTAGGCCTTTATGGCCTCTTTTTTCCAATAGCGCTGACGCTCCATGCGTAGATCAGCGTTCTTCAGCCCAAGGCTCTGGACGTAGTGGGTCAGAGTCTCGATGCGTTCCATGCCCAACCACTCGAAGGGCGGCATGATGGAGCTGGGTCGGGTATAACGGGGGTTGATAAAATGCGCTATGTGCCAGTCGTCCGGATGCTCTCCCCCCTCCTGGGACAGGTCTACGCCGGTGCGTTGCGATCCCAAGGCGATGGGCTCATCGGCAATATAGTCTCCAGACTGGGCGATTCGATCCGCTCCGTGACCCCAGTCAAAAGCTCGAATGGACTGGCTGTGGCAATATACACAGCCGTTTTCCAGGTATATTCTACGCCCGGCTTCTTCCACCGAGGTGCGGGAGCGAAATATCTCTGAAGGAGTCCGGTCGACCGTTACATAGGGCCAGTAAACTACCGCCAAAGATATAGCGGCCAGCAAAGCCAAGATGCCAACGAGTATGACGGTTGGGGTCATTCTCATGTTGATGTCCCACGATTGAAATACATGGTTCTAATAATGTTGTACAATCCCAGATAGGCCCCGATCATAATAAAGGCTCCCAGTGAGGCGCGCAGAACGTAGTATGGTTGAATTTCCGGCAGAGTACGGTAGAGGGTCTCCCCGTTGTACCAGGCATTGCCCTGGATCAGTCCTACTATGGTCAGCACGATGGCGAAACCGGTGATGCCGATCAGCACCAGCCAGTATTGCAGATCAGCCAGGAATTTGCTGTACAAGGGCTTGCCGGTAATGCGGGGAAGTAAAAAGTACAAGCCGCCCAGGGCTGTGACGCCGGCAAAACCGAGTACCCCGATGTGGGCGTGGCCCACTACCCAGTTGTTGAAATGGGTGATGCGCTGTACTACCGGCAGGGCCATCATGGAGCCCTGAATGTTGACAAAGAAATAATAGATGGTGCCGGTGAAGATAAACTTGGCCCCAATGTCGGCGTGAATGGCTCCCAGCTTGCCTTTGACCGTGTACCAAAGATTGATCAGCACCACCATCACCGGTATAACCATGGCGACACTGTCCACGATGGAGATCGTTTTCAGCCAAGTAGGTACCGGGACCTGGAGCAGGTGGTGGGTGCCAATGTGGGTGTAGACCACGATGAGGGACCAGAAACCTATTAAAGACAAGGTGTGGCTGTACAGCGGGCTACGAGTGGCGATGGGCAGTACATAATACGCCACCCCCAAGGCCATGGGGGTCAACAAAAGCCCGAAAATATTGTGCCCGTAAAACCAAAGAAGAATTGCGTCAGGAATACCCACCAGGGCACCGGTGTCCGGCTTCCAGATCACGTTGCCGAGGATGTAGGTGCAGGAGGTCAACACTACCGCAGCGGCAGCATACCAGATGGAAACATACAATATGGGCTCGGTGCGTTGGCGGATGGTTAGCAGGAAATTGATGACCACCAGGGCAAAGCCGATAATCACCATGATGTCCGCCCCCCATGGCAGTTCGGCGTATTCGCGACCTTGGGTGTAGCCCAAAGAGACGCCTATGATGCCGACCAGCACGCTGATGTTCCAGAAGATGGCGGAAAATACGCCCAGCTTATGGCTGAATAATTGGGTTCTGAGAAGCCGCGGGATGTAGTAAAAAGCTGCAGCCAGCAGTCCTGGGGTTACAAAACCAAAGAGCACGGCGTTTACGTGCATGGGCCGCGCCCGGCCGAAATGAATGTATTCGATGTTAGCCATGAAATCCGGGGCAATCAGGTAGCCGGCAGCGATCATGCCGAAACTTGTGGCCAAGGCAAACCAGACCGCCGAGGTCAGGGCAAAGGCCATGGCGGTGGGGTTGCTTTTCGGCAAAGTTTCTTCTGTTGCTTCCAATACTTCTCTCCCAAATCTAATCTTCCGAAATACAACGGCACAATCTGATCAACTGTGGCACGCCAGCCAGCAGTCTACATTGACTTTCCTTTCAAAGTGACAGGTGATGCACTCTTCCATGTACCATACTTTGTGCGGCAACCTGTGCAGGTTTTGAACCTTTCCGTGGCACTGCTGGCAGGATATGTTTTTGTTAATATGCCGCTGATGGTTGAACAGGACGTGCTCCGCCAGGTAGTTGACCTTACTCCAAGGAGTCGGGGTGTTGGTGTTGAAATATTCATGTTCCTTTTGAATCCAGGGATGCTGTTTGATGATGTAGTTATGGCAGTGCAAGCACAGTTCCACCGGCGGCAATCCCGGAAAATTGGAGTAAGCCACGTAAGGGTGGCAATACTGGCATTGAATCTGTTTGATACCGCTGTGCACGTTGTGGCTGAAAGGTATGGGTTGTTCTGGGCCAACATCAGAGGCGTAACCGTAAAACAAATAGAGAAAGAGAATGATTGCGAGGCCAGAAAACAAGGTGAGGAGCAAAGGCCACCTGTTCCGTTGTAGTGCTGGCAAGAAACCGTTATCTGTGGGAAGTTGATCGGTCATTAACCCGTCCGTCCTGGAGTAAACTCAGGGAACATGCGCAAGAAATACGCTATGGCAAAGGCCATGAGCCCAAAGAAACCCAAAAAGATCAATACATCAGTCGCTCCCAGGGGCAGAGATGAAACATGGTGATTCCAAGCCGGGCCCAGAAGGAGCAGATGCTCCAACCAAAGAGCAATGATGACAACCGTACAAAGAATGATCATGGGAACCGGTTTTGATTTCACCTTCCTATTCAACAAAATGAAGAAAGGAATGAGGAAACCAACGATGAGTATGGTCACCGCAAGGGGCTGCCAGGGAAGGGTCATAACCCGTTGGATCACATAGTGGGTTTCTTCAGAGATATTACCGTACCAGATGACCAGCAGCTGAACGTAAAAGAAGTCGGCCCACACCAGACAAAAGGCGAACAACAGCTTGCCAAGGTCATGAAAATGAGAAGATTTCAGTGTCGAGTTCTCTTTTCTGCCAAGATAAAAGATGGCAGAGAGAATCATCAAACCAGCCAGTCCCAGATAAAAGGCCTTGGCAAAAATGTAGGCGCCGAAGAGGGTTGAAAACCAGTGGGGCTCCATGCTCATGACCAGATCAAAACCAATGAGCGACAGAACGAGAGCGTAAGCCAGAATATAGAGAACACTCAAGACCCTCATTTTTTTCCTGTAGCCCGCTGCCTCCTCCTCGCTCTCTGTCTTGCCGCGAAGGAGAAAATTCCTCAATGGTCCCTTGGTTTGCTCCGGATCTAGTTTGAGTCGCAAGGCGTAATAGAGATAGGCCAAGCCCAGGCTGTAAAGGAGCAAGAGTCCAAGAAGATCTCTGGAAAAGAGAAAGGGCAGGTTGAGCCAGACCTCTTTGCCGTGTTCGTGGTGCAACCAGGGAAAGATATACTCTCTTCCCAGGAATAGGAGGATAAAAAGAGCAAATGAGAGGGGGAAGAAAGCAGCAAAGGATTCAGCCAGGCTCTGCATGGTCCGGCTCCACCTGGCCCCAACCAAATGCATGACAATGGAGAACAAAAGCCCCCCTTGGGCAATAGCGGACCAGAGAAGGAAATTGATGTGATAAGCATGCCAGGCTTTCTCTGGGTGTTCGCCAGCAAGTTGCACCAAAAAGCTTGCAAGGCCCACAAGTACCAGAAGGGCAAATATCACTAGAACAGGTTTTGAGATTTTTCTCGCTGGGTTTGATCTGGTCATAGTTTAGAAATGTCTAAAATGTCTAAAGTGTCTAAAATGCCTAGAAACCCTTCAAATCGTTGAAATCGTTCAAATCGTAGAAGTCGTAAAAGCCGTAAAAATCGAAGAAGCCTTCACAGCAGTTCATAGGGACGGATCATCCGTATAATTAATAACCAATAACGGATAACGATGCTGCTATCTGCCCTCTGCTTACCAATCCCGTAGGAGCAAGCTTCGCTTGCGAAAAAAGCTAGTCTTAAGATCCTTGTTCGCAACCAGAGGTTGCTCCTACAAAAAGATTCAGTCGAAGACCCTGGCTTCGCCTCCTTGAGTCTTAAAAAAATCAACTACTTTTTCCTGATCTTCCTGCTCGCAGGACACCACAATACCAAAGTGTTCTCGAGAGCAGCGGGGATCATATTTATCCAGACCCTTGTAATCTGGAAGGTTGGACAAAACGATAAGCCCCAGGACATTGGCGATAACAGAAAACAAGATGGTAAATTCAAAGCCGACAATAACGAAGGGAAACCAGGCAATTACGGGTTTGCCCCAGACAATAAGTTTCCATTCAAGTCCGGTGTAGATAGCAAGGCTAAAACCCGAGATAAATCCCAGTATGCCCCCGGCAAGGGTAATCCACCCCAGGGGGCTCTTCTTTACCTTAAGGGCGTCAAGAATTCTGTGACTGGGAAAGGGGCTGTGCACCTGGTCAATTGTCCAGGGATATCCTGCCATGGCCTCAATGGTTGAGACAGTTTTTTGTTCATCCGGAAAGAGCCCCATAACACTAATATCAGTCGCCATGGCCCCCTCCATGATCCAAAGTCTCCTTCATCTCCGTCATGGAGATGGAAGGCAGGTGTTTTGCAAATAACAAGAAAAGTAAGAAAAACAAGGAAAAGCTACCCAGCATGATTCCCCACTCGATGCCGGACGGCCAGTAAAGTCCCCAAGCGTGGGGAATGAAATCGTGAGCCACGCTGCCGATGATGATGACGAAACGCTCGTACCACATGCCAATGTTAATCAGGATGGAGATGGAGAAAAGCCAACCGATGCTGGTACGGATCCTCTTGAAGAAAAACAGCAAGGGAACAATACTGTTGCACACCACCATGATCCAGAACTCGAGGCTGTAATCACCAACGGCTCGCCAGCGAAAGGCTTCCTGCTCAACGATGTTGTTGCTGTACCAGGCCAGGAAGTATTCAATCCCATAGGCGTATCCCACAATGAGGCCGGTAAAGATGATGGTCTTGGCCACTGCTTCCAGGATCTTCATGGTGACGATTTTTTCAAAACGAAGAATCTTCCGCATTGGGATCATCAAGGTCAATACCATGGCCAGTCCGGAGTGGATGGCACCGGCAACAAAATAGGGGGCAAAGATAGTGCTGTGCCAACCCGGCACGGTACTGAGGGCAAAGTCCCAGGAGACCACACTGTGCACCGATACCACCAGGGGAGTGGCCAGGGCAGCGAAAAATAGGTAACCCCTGGTGTAGTGCCGCCACTGCTCGTGTTTGCCGGTCCAGCCCAGGGAGAGGATAGTAAAAATTTTCTGGCGCAATCCTGTGGCCCGATCGCGCACTGCGGCGAGGTCAGGGAGCAGGCCCGTGTACCAGAAAAGACTACTTACTGTCAGGTAGGTACTTATGGCCACCACGTCGAAAACCAGGGGAGACTGAAAGTTTGGCCATAGTAATCTCTGATTTGGGTAGGGAAGCATGTAGTATACCAGCCAAACTCGGCCCAGATGAATGAAGGGGAAAAGGCCGGCTATGGAGACGGCGAAAACGGTCATGGTCTCGGCGGCCCGGGCTATGGGATTACGCCATCCGGCTCGCATGAGATAGAGAATGGCAGAGATGAGTGTTCCAGAATGGGCAATACCTACCCAGAAGACAAAATTTATCAGGTAGGTACCCCAGGCAACGGGAATATTTTGACCACCTGCGCCGATACCGACAAAAATCTGATAGGCCCAGCAGGAAGCTCCCACAAGCACTCCCAGGATGAGCACCATGATCACCAGCCAGTAGCCGCCGGAGGGGGGTCTCAAGGTGTCAAGTACCGTGCGATCGATCTCAGCGTAGGTAAGTTGGGAGGAATCGCTCATATCTCCTGTACCACCTTCTTCAGATAAATGACCGCTGGTTTGGTGTTGAGATATCCCATCACCTGGTAGGCTCTCTTGTCTTCCACTTTCCTCCTGACCTCGCTTTGCTCATCCATGAGGTTGCCGAAGGTGAAAACTCCGGTGGGGCAGGTCTGGAGGCAGGCGGGTTGAATTTCACCATCCCGTATTTTTCTTTTCTCATTCTTGGCCCTGGTGTGAGCTTCCTTAATTCGCTGGATACAAAATGAACATTTTTCCATGACCCCTTTGGTGCGGACGGTAACGTCCGGATTCAGCTGCAAGTTGAGGGGCTCCGGCCACTGCCATAGGTACCAATTGAACCTTCGTACCTTGTAGGGGCAATTTTGTGAACAAAAACGGGTGCCGATACAGCGATTGTAGATCTGGTTATTCAAACCTTCCTTTGAGTGGTGCGGGGCGTAGACGGGACAGACCGATTCACAGGGAGCATTGTCGCAATGCTGGCAGAGCATGGGAAGAAAAGTGACTCTTTCTCTGCGTTCAGGGTCCTCATAACGTTGAATCTGAAGCCAGGCCATCTCTCTGCCTTCAGCAATTCTCTCTTCTCCTGTCACCCCAAGATTGTTTTCGGCGTAACAGGCGACGGAGCAGGCAGCGCAGCCCACGCATTTGTCCATATCCACCACCATGGCCCAGCGATAATCCTCATGTGGGTGGGGAGGATAAATATCCCTGGTTTTGCGGTCATAGGCCTCAGGTAAAGGGAGCACGAGGGGGAATTCCCACATGGAGAGCCCGTGCTCCTCGTGGGTATCAGGGTATGCCAGATTCTTCAAGCTCACGGACAGGGCAATTTTTCTTTCGTGTTGAAAACGACTGCCATCGGTGCGGGCCAACTTTATAGAGCGATCGGTGCTTCTGAGAGCCACAGGTCCTGCGGTGAAGAAGGGAGCGCCGGAGTTTGGTTCCAATTCTGGTGGCAGGAGGGCCAGTGGATTCAGTCCTTGACCTTTTGCATAACGCCCATAGGAGGTATGACCCTGCCCCATAGGCATGACCGCGACAGTAGAATGTACGCCAGGTGATTCATAGACAGGGGCCTCCAGCCGGCCCCAGCGCGATTCTACTTGGACAATATCACCCTGTTTCAGACCTCTTGCAGCCAAAGTTTCAGGGTGCAACAAGATGGGAGTTTGCCAGGCGACCTGAGTTAAAGTATCCGGTACCTCACATAGCCACGGTTTATTGGCACCCCTGCCATCAAAGAAGCGGATGGAGGGAATTGTGAGGAGAACCAACTCGGCTTTCTTGGCCACAGAAGGAGCAGTAAAAACTGAATTGAACTTGTTTGAAACAGCGAGTGCCGCTGTCTCCTTGCGGCTCGTGAGGTCAAATAGCCCACCGTTTTGTAGAGCCTGTACCCAATCTCTCTTATCCCTGATAGTCCCGTTGAGGCTGAGCTGAGCGAAGAGGTAGGCTTTAAAGTTTTTATAAACCCTGGTGGGGCCAAAACCAATACGAAGCAACAGGTCACCGAGGTTTGGCGCCCCGGACAGGCTGCCCATGGCTGGCTGCATGGTGGAAACTATTCCCCCTTTGCCTCCGTACTCGTCCCAGCTCTCCAGGGGGAGCCGGACCGGTAGGATGAGGTCGGCCAACTCTGAGGTTTCATCCATGAAATTGCTAAAACTGACAACAAATACATGGTCACTTTTAAGGGCTGCCCTGATGCCGCTTTGCCGAGGTAAAGTATAAGCCGGGTTGACGTTGTTTAATAAAAGAAGATCAATGTCACTATTTTTGACCTCACTAAAGAATCTCAGTACTTCTGATCTTCTGGCCGCCAGCTCGACTCTATGCCGGTTGTCGGCGTCGATGAGGCTGAGAGCAGGGTCGAAAACCAAATTGAGGAGATTGGCAGCGATGTTGGTCTGCAAACTGAAAGCTCCAGATGCTCCTGTGGAGGTGCCAAGGATGAGAGGTCTCCGCGCCGTATGGAGATGGACGTAAAGCTTATGCAACAGTTCCGGAGGTAAACCGGAAAGCTCGGAGACCTTTGCGCTCGTGTAGGGTTCTGAGATTTCTTCGATGGATGCTCGAACATCCTCGGACAACGACCTGACTTTGCCGTGACGCGCGCTTTCCCGCAGAAGTCCTAAGGCTATGGCATATTCGCTGTCTGGCGTGCAGGAGAACCACAGATCTGCATTAGCGCCGGTTATGGACTGGTAAGGGCTTACATGGAAAAATAGGGACTTGTTGCTTCCTTTCAGCCCATGCATGTCTTTGAATTTTCGACCATACTCCACTGGAGACAGCCACGTTTCGACAAAGTCCGCACCGAAGGACAAGAGGAAATCTGCTTTGTCCATTTGGTAGGAAGGAAGACCTTCAAGGCCGAAAACTAGCAAATTGGCTTCCTTCAGAGCTTCATAACCGTACGGCTCAAAAATCAGCGGTTGGGGGGAGCCCCAATTGTCGAGAGACTCACCCATAAGTTTACTGAGACTCTCACCCACGCTCTCAGTGATAATGCGGATTCTGTTCTTTCCTTTCTTGGCTGCAGCTTGAATCCTGGCAGCCAACAGCGCCTCAGCTTCACCATACGTGACCGAGCGGTAGTTGCCATCTTCTTTCAAGAGGGGAGTCTTGATTCTGTCTGGGTTGTAGATACCCTGGAGAGCAGCCTGGCCCCGCATGCAGAGTTTGCCTCGGTTGATAGGATGGAGGGGATTGCCCTCGAGCTTGACAATCCTTCCCTCTCTGTTCTTGGCCAGAATCCCACAACCAGCCGGACACTCTCGGCAAGTAGAGGCATACCAGGTGGCCTTGCCAGTTACCATGTCTTCTGGGGCTTGTACCAGGGAATAGAGGGTCTTGGCGGGTTGAGAAGTGCAACCTGAGGCAAAGGATAGGCCGCCAACACCAGCAATCTTCAGGAAAGTTCTCCGGTCCACTCTACAAATGGCTCCTCGAATCGACTGTAGGGAAGGTAGTCATGGTACGAAGATTGTGAGGTACTTAAAAATATCCGATGAAGCCTACAAAGGCAATATGCACGCCGATCAAAAACAAAAAGCCACCTTATCACCAATCAATGGATCTTTCTGTTGGGACAAATAAAGAGTGAAAGCCCTAACTAGCTAGAATAATTGGAATAGTTATCAATTCGAGTAAGGATAACAGAGCCAAGCCGGGGATGTCAAGCGAGAAAAAATCCAGCCAATCTACCGGGGACCCGGTTCAAGGATGGAGCCAGAGCTGATTGTTGCTCTTCTTATTGCTCCTCAAGTCTGGTAGATTTACATGGTTTTTTTCACTGACGGCAGCTCCACCGCACTTTCGGCACACGAACTGAGGCTCCCTCACGAGTCTTTTCCAATCATCCAGATTAGACTTCAAAAAATCCAGGCTATGCAGGTAGCACAGATGTTGTTCGTGATAAGGATGAGGCATTTTGGCTTTTCGCCTGATTTTTCTCACCTACTGTTTTCAATGTTTGGTTGTAAAAAGGAGGTAATTCTCACCAAGGTTTATGCGGGGTACCACTTTGGGTAAAAACAATTTCTTGGCACTGGCAGAACTCTCAGCCGACTTTTTTCTCAGTATCGAGGTGTTGCACAATAGGAAGTGATTACTTAAAAGTAGGTACGAGTAAGAGTATTTTAGAAGTTAGGAAAAAAGGCTTCACTTTTCATTAATTGGGCCATGGTGTCGGGCCGGCGCCCTGTTGAAGCTATTATAAAAGAATTTAAAGGATGGTGAATCACACACTAGTAGGGGGGGAACTTCTCCATGAACAGAAACATGAATGAACAACCCGTATATGTGATCCTTGGAGCCACAGGAGGAATCGGCTCGGAGCTCAGTCGGCAACTTGCTGCAAAGGGTGCCCACTTAATGCTGGGAGCCCAAGACAAAGAGAAACTTGAAAACCTCGTGAGAGAGCTTGGAGGAAACCACATTTCACTGGATGCTACTCGTACACAGGAGGTTGAAAGTTGTGTACAAGAGACGGTGGAGACATACGGTCGGATCGATGGCATTGCCAATTGCGTCGGCTCGGTGATGCTAAAACCGGCTCATCTTACCTCGGACGATGAATGGGCTTCCACTCTTGCGGTTAATTTGACCTCCGCCTTTGCTACGGTTAAGGCGGCGGCACGGGCAATGCGGCGAGAGGGCGGTTCAGTAGTGCTGACCTCATCTGCCGCCGCCCGCGTTGGTATTGCCAATCACGAGGCCATTGCAGCAGCCAAAGGGGGCATCATTGGCTTAGTGTTGTCGGCGGCAGCCACTTATAGCAGAAACAATATCAGAGTAAACTGTGTGGCTCCAGGGCTGGTACGAACGCCTGCGACGGAACGAATCACCAATAATGAAACGAGCTTGAAAGTGTCACTGGCTATGCACCCCTTAGGCAGGGTGGGGGAACCAGCAGAAGTAGCTTCCCTTATGGCTTGGTTGCTAGATCCAAAGCAAGAATGGATTACGGGCCAAGTATTCGGGGTTGACGGTGGACTAGGTACTATCCACCCCAGATTAGCTTAGACTGCGGTCGTTTACCATGGAATATGATCTTAAACTCCGACGCAAATGGACCTTCCGGACCCAGGGCAAACAAATCGTCCTGGTAAAAAAACACTACGAAAAAAGTGTCCACGTTTTAATGAAGGGCTTCATCTGGGCCTTGTATATTCCTCACTATCCCAATGTGACCGTTGAGCTTGGTGTGGGTGATCGATACAAGCCGGACGTGGTAGCAATCGATCAGCAGGGAATGGTGGAATTCTGGGGCGAGGCAGGACAAATTAGCGTTGAAAAGATTCACTCACTGCTAAGGCGCTACCGATCAACCCACTTCGCCATCGCAAAATGGAGGTCATCCTTGAATCCTCTGATTGATGTCGTCAAGGCTGGACTTGAGGGGCTCAAAAGGAGCAGTCCAGTGGACTTGATTAACTTTCAGGAGAAAGATGTTGAGCGCTTTATTAATGAGAAAGGCAATATCACCATAGACCACCGCTCATTGGATTGGGTTAGGCTGCCATAAAAAAGGTTTCAGTGTTCAGGTTTCAGCATTAATAATTTCGAATTGCGAAATGTTTGCACTCTATGCTCCATGCCAGTTTCTGCTGACTTCTTTTACTTATAGTCATTAGCTACTTTGAGAATAGTCTCTTGTTCCCATCTGGCAATGTAATCCAAGAATCGGTGCATCCCACCCTCCCACGGATATTGTGCCCAAAGGGAAGAGCCGAAGAAATCGAAGTAAGCCGCATGGGAGACTTTGGTGTTGCTGCCGAGGGATTCGAGTTGGAAGTGGCCGTAGGAAAATCTTTGGCCGCACTGTTCCGGGTTTTCTAGGATAAAATCTAGACGATAGTTACTGGGATAGAGTATGTTTCTCCATCTAAATCTCGACTCTGGTTTATTTGACAACTTGTTCTCTACAATGACCACATTGCGGTCTTCTCGAATTACTCTCTGCTCTTTTACATATTTGTTGGTCTCGACGAAAGGGCCATGAAAATCTGTCTTGAACTTCCAAAAAACCTCAATGGGAACAGCTACGAGGTAAACGAGCTTGTAGGCCTCTCCACCTCTTGCTTCCGGTTCGATTCGGTAGATGAAAGGTTCTCCAGTTAGAAGTTGTTCCGGAGTGGGTTCCACTGATGGAGAGTGGATCTGGAGAAAGGTGAAGCCGGTAGACAAGAGAAAAATAAAGCTGAAAAGGACGAATTGCCTCGAGCTCATTATCTTCATCCCCTGATTGTCCTGGGAAAAGCAATGTATTCGAGATAGCATAAACAGAGGATAGCATCGGGTCAATATCCGACCACCACACACAAGGCCCTTTGATGAAGAGCTCAAAGATGATATCTTGACCATTTTAGCTGGGGAAATTTATGTCGAGGAATATATTTGTAAATTTTTGCCAATGGTCACTGTAGGCGGGCAAAAGGGAACTCGCTTTAATAGCAGCCGTGAATGTGATGGGGATGAATTTGCTGGAGGCTGAAGCCCACCTTCATGCTGACTTTTGGAGTTAGCTGAGAGGTCAATGCTAAGTTTTTTACCAACCACTGTCCGAGGGGTTTTGTTACTCCTTCTCTATGTAATCAACACAATTTTTTGGTCCATGGTGCTGTTTCTGGTAGCACTTTTAAAACTGGTAGTACCGGTGACTGGTTGGCGCAAGCTCTGTAGCAGGGTAATGAATGGCATAGGCACCATTTGGATTTTTTTCAACAACTGTAACACCAGGCTAATAAACAAGATCCACTGGGACGTTAGTGGCACTGACAATCTGGTAGCGAACCGTTGGTATCTGGTGGTGGCCAACCATCAGTCTTGGGTTGACATCCTGGTTATGCAAAAAATCTTTTACCGGAAGATCCCCTTCTTGAAATTCTTTCTGAAAAAGGAGTTATTTTGGGTGCCAATTTTGGGACTCGCCTGGTGGGCATTGGATTACCCTTTTCTGGAGCGCTCATCCTCAACCCTCAAAGACATAGAAATCACAAAGAGAGCATGCCAAAAGTTTATGACACTTCCAGTGTCCATAATGAATTTTGTAGAGGGAACGCGATTCACTAGAGAAAAGCACAGTGAACAAGGTTCGCCCTATTCCCATCTATTAAAACCCAAGGCCGGCGGTATTGCTCTCGTGCTTGCTGCCATGGGAGAGCAACTACACTCTATCCTGGACGTAACCATAGCCTATCCAGAAGGTGGTAAGAGTTTTTGGGCCTTCCTCTGCGGTGAAATTCGTGAAGTCAAAGTAAGAGTGGAATCGTTGCCAATCGACAAAGAGGTGTCCGGAGATTATTTTCAAGACAGGGAATTCCGCAAGAGATTCAGGAATTGGCTAAATAAACTCTGGGCTGAAAAAGACAAAACTTTGGCAGCATTATTAGATTAGGGATGGCTCAGACTCCAACTTTTCCTGTCTCCTCTTCCAAAATAACACCAACCTCCTTATTCACTCACCAACAGGTCAAAAAATAGTGGGATAAACTAATGATGAGCGGAAATTTTGATCTCGTACCAACATGCATGGCTCTATCCTATTTCATCTCATGGAAATTGACCCACAAAACCGCGCCGATTTCCACCTCCTTTCCCTTGATCTGCCGATCATCAGTGCTCAGGGCGGCAAAACCCCACCAACCGGCTGTGGGAACACCGTAGGTAAAGACTCCATTTGGGTCGGCTTTAATGGTCTGGGTTACCATGTAGTCAGAGGGAGCAGAATACTTGCCTCCAACATTGAAATACTCAACCTCTACTTCAGCTCCGGGCACCGGCTTGCCATTGAGCAAAACTACACCTTGAAAGACATTTCCTGCATACAGTCCGAAGGGCTTGCTCAGAGGGACAATCTCGGTCTTCAGGCCCATGGCTTCATCCCAACCCTCATCGTCGCCGTAAGCGGCAATCACTGTCTTGGTGTAGTGCACGATATAGCAGTCTTCCGCAGGTTCCCAATAAGGCTGAGGTATTAAATAAAAAACATAGATGCCAGGACGTTTAATTGTGTAACTGGTCTTCCAGGTATCGCGTCCCTTGAGCTTCTGAGGGGTGAGAGTTGCGAGCAAGTCTTGTTTCTGGCCTTTAGCAACAACCCCGAACTCCGCCGGCTTAACCAAATCCATACCCATGCCCTCAAAGGGATGCCAGAACATGAGTTGCAAGGCCAGTTCTCTGCTGTCACCTTTCATGACCATCTCGTCCGAAGGAATAATCATGCCGAAGTGAGCCCTGGCAGCTGCGACTGTTAAAAAGAGCAAACCCAGAGCCAGCAAAACGGTTCCTACAAATCTTTTCATGTCAACCTCCTGATTTGGCCACAAAAAAAGCCACGTGGTCTATCCCCTACTGGTTAAAGGTAGACCTTCGTGGCCTATTCTTCTGTATAATGTGTGTCTACTTAGAAAAAGTTTCTCGAGGTGCTGTCCTCGAACTCATGCTTTTATACTGAGCTTTTTACCCTATTGTCAACCGACAAATCCAGTATTCTTTTTAAAAGGACAAAGCGAAC
>JASFKF010000003.1:0-14989 GCA_050118775.1 Syntrophobacterales bacterium | reverse complement strand
CCAGCATGCGTTCCATGGCAGACATAGATTATCGGCTGCCACCACCTTTTTCAAAACGGCGGATTACAAAGCGGCCTAAATCGGTAGGGTAATCTTCCCCGGAGTGCTTCTGAAGATCGCTTAGGGAAATCTCCTCCCGGGCTCTGGACCGACGGCCACCAGCGCTGCCGAGGCGGCCGAATGCCCTGTTAGCCAAGGTCCCAGCATCCTTGCGGAAACCATCGTTACGAATAACCACTACCACAGTTTTCCGGTAGATACCGGAGACTACAACCCAACCGATCTCATGCAGCCTCATGAAGAAGTCGGCAACCAGTACAAGATTATCGGGAGACTCGATTTGACCAAGGTGGCTGAAAATTTTCCCCTCGATGATCTCAATGTTTTCGAGAGCAAGGCGGAAATATTTGAGATCCTCTGTGCGCATGTCGGCCATCTCTATCTTTCGCAAAAGATTCATGTCGGCGTGGGGAAAAAGGTAGCGGAATGCCTTGACATCCTCTCCGGTTACATCCGCCTCAAAATTTCCGGTGTCAACCCGTATGGCAAAAATGAGGGCAGTAGCCAGGCTCTTGGAGGGGCGTATTTGGGCTGCCCGCAAATACTCGGTCATGATGGTGGCTGTGGCACCGTATTGTGGACGGATGTCTACAAAAGAGGCCTGCAATTTTTCTGATAAGGGATGGTGGTCGATGATCACATCGTAATCGAGCGGAGCAAATGACTCACTGTGATTGGGTTGACCGTCAACCAGGACAGTCTTGCTGAAGTCGGAGGGTCTTATGCCTTGGGGTTTTACTAAGGGAATTTTCAGAAGTCTAATCATAGTAAGGTTGTCGAAACGCTTGATTTCGTTGAAATGGCTGATAGTCACCCCCTTAACCTTACGCCAGAGAAGACGTTTGAGAGCCATGGCCGAGGCCAGTGAATCAGGGTCAGCACATATGGTTATGAGAACATTGTCTTTTGAGTTGAAAACCTTGAAGAGTTCTCGCAGACGTTCCTGCCGGGATCTGGTGGGAGACATTAGGCTACCTCGCTGGCCATGATGAAGGATACCAGCTGTGATTTGAGTGGTCAAATTCCCCAGGAGATTCCCCGAAAATATTTTTTCGACATAGGCCACGGAGAGGCTAATCAAAAACGCGCATATTTGCGGACTAGCGGGCTCAGTTTGAGGAGATTGGAATCAATAAATTTTCCTTGATCCGTGACGCTTTCCAAGGACCTCTAAAGTGTTATTGACCACCACGAAAGCCCCCGGGTCAATGCTGAGAATAACATCCTTTAGTTTCGGGAGTTCCGTGAGGGTGGTGACGGTAAAGATCACATCTCTTTCTTTCCCGGTGTAAGCCCCCTTGCCTTTGAGGAAAGTAACGCCGCGATTTACCTTGCTGAAAATTTCTTTGGCCATCTCATCTGTTTTTTCTGAAATAACCATGGTGGACATACGCTGGTTGAATCCAGTGAGGACGGCATCAAGCACCCGGCTGCTGGTGAACACATAGATGAGGGTGTAGAGGGCTACTTCCAGTCCAAAAAAATAACCACCAATCATTAGCACCACAGCGTTGAAAAAAAAACTAACCGAACCAGGACGGAAGCCGAATTTCTGGTTTACATATACTGCCAGAATGTCAACGCCACCTGTTGAGCCTATAGATCGCAGAATGACTCCAACTCCTACTCCACAGATGATGCCAGCAAACAAAGCGGCTAGAATAGGATCTTCGATGGCGGCAGCAGGTGGCTTGATAAAAGCGGCGGCCAGGGAAAAAAAGCCCATTCCGTATAGGGTATAGAGGAGAAATCTGCGACTAATGGAGAAAAATCCCAAGAGCATCAGAGGTATGTTCAGCAAAAAATAGGCAAGCCCCACGTTTAATTTGGGAAAAAGATAGTGGCATATGAGAGCAATACCTGTAACTCCCGCACTCAGCAGTTTGTTGGGAATCAAAACGGAGTTCATCCCGATGACGAAAATTAGACTTCCGGCAGAGATAAGACAAAGGTTGTTAACAACCGTTTTCCAAGACTTGGCGATTATGTCGAGGTGAAGGTCTTTTGCCTGAAGTTTTATCTCCATTGGAGTTCTCCTTGTACCTGCAGATAACTTGCCTGGGAAGAGGTTGGCGACTAGGCCATATTGAAACCAAGACCGGGTTTGTTATTGGGGAAAAGGCTGCCATTTTTAAGTATTACCATACCAGCGGAAGGATCTCCCAGCAGCCCCAAGTGGCCGTCCAGGTCGGCATAGACAACATTTGGGCGGGCGAGAGCGAAGTGGAGACCAGCAGATATTCCCAGGGCGGCCTCGTCCATGCAGCCAACCATGACTTCGAGCCCCGCCGCTCGGGCAACGGCATTTATCTGCAAAGCCTCAGAAATGCCGCCAACCTTCATGAGCTTGACATTTACCATATCAGCCAGACCGCGGCGGGCGATGCGAAAAGCATCCCTCAAAGACGTGAGACTTTCGTCGGCCATGACCGGTATGGCCACAGTGGTGCTCACCTGGCGCAGCATTTCCGGTTGACCTTTGGGAGTGGGTTGTTCGAACAACTCCAGCCGAGCCTTGCGCGTTTTCTCCACAAACTTGAGTGAATCTTCCACCGAAAATCCCTGATTGGCGTCAAAGCGCAATTCGATATCCTGGCCCACCGTTTCCCTCACTCGTAAAACCCTGGAAATGTCTGATTCAATGTCGATTCCGCCTTTGAGCTTGAGGCACTTGAATCCCCGGGCAACATGTTCGCGGGCCCGTTCAACCGTTTCCTTTTCCGTAAGTATGCCTATGGTGATGCTGGTGCTAATTCTGTCCCTGAATCCCCCCAAAAGGCGCCAGAGAGGAAGGTTGCATACCTTTCCCAGGATATCAAAAAGAGCCATGTCTATCGCGGCAAGGACAGAAGGCTGCGATCGCAGCAGGGGTTTGAGCCTTTCGAGAAGCATAACTGGACGCAGGGGATCCGACCCCTTAAGGGAAGGTGCAACTATATCTTCCAGAGCTGTAAGGACGCTTGCAGGGGTCTCGCCGGTGACATGCTCATCCGGGGCAGCGCAACCGTAGCCTATCACCCCGCTACTGCACTCAACCCGGAGGAATATGTTGGTAGCTGACTCAACCCTCTCGTAAGCGATGGTGTAGGGCTCGGCCAGTTGCATGGTAACCGCCCACCCTTCTACCTGACTGATTTTCATAGGGTTAATACCGCCTCTGATAAATCTCGTCCAGACTCAAACCTTTGAGATCTTCGACGAGCTCCACTAGGTTTGTGATCATCAGATGCCAAATGCGTTTGCCTTTGTCGCGACTGGCTTTAGAGGGATCGCCGAGGACACCTTCAGGTGAAATTCTGGCGGTATGGGCGTACCAATTCACCTTTCTCTTAGAGGTAAAATTCAAATAACTGCTGGAAAACTGGGGAATGAAAGTACGCGCCTTTTCCATCCTCACCTGATCGGGCCGAACTGCCAAGGTCGTACTGGTTTCGATCTCTCCTGCATGGACATCATTTGGAGTCTCGGCTAGGGCATCGACGTCTGGATCGCTGGTTTCACCCGTGTCCACGCAGGTGAAGATATGAGCATCCCGATTGATCATCTGGGCAGCGAAATTCAAGGCTGGACTGTTGCCCCCGTGTCCGTTGATGATCAGCAGCTTGGTTATCCCCTGGCGAGCTGCACCCATACCTATTTCGTAGACAAATCGGGACAAGGTATCTGGGCTGATGCTGATGGTGCCGGAAAAACCTTCATGGTGATAGGAAACACCGTATGGAATCAGAGGAAAAACCAAGGGTTTGGGATCTGAACATTTCTCCGCCACCTTGTGGGCAAGGTACTCGGCGTCAAAGGCATCGCTGTCCAGAGGTAAATGAGGGCCATGCTGCTCGATTGAGCCCACCGGCAGCAGGGCCACATCTACCTCTTCAAGACGTTTCTCCGCCTCAGGCCAGGTCAGCTCTTGCAATAGATAAGATTTAGAGGGACCACCTGGCGGAGAAGGTGGTGCGCCGCCTCGACCGCCGGAAGATTCAAAGGGATATGGTCTGGTCATGGCAGGATCGTCTAGGGGATCAAAGTCGATCCACACCCTCCCCTTTCTCTTGACCGCTCCGGTAGCATGTTCCAGATAGAGCCAGTATAGAGGTTCGCGCAAGTCAACGGGGATGTCGTCCACAGGCGATCTTTCAGGATCGAAGCGCAACTTCATTATTTCAGATCGCCGGCGCGGTTTCACCGTTCCTATAGAAGTTTCAGTCAGAAGACCCTTTTGTTTCAAAATAAAGCCCAAATGCTGAACGCCCGGGCTCTCCTGATTAATTCCTTTAGCTGGGAGATTTTTTAAGCAAGAGGCAATCTTCTCCTGTTTATAACCGCAGCGGGAAGGGTCTGCCTCTAAAGCCACCAGCATAGCCACGATACGGTTGCATTTTTCACAGCGGCCGCAAGGACTAACGCGGTCTCCCTCTTTGTGGGTGGCATGACAGGAAACCTGAAGACTTTGCAGATCCGGATAGCGTTCCACCAGAATTTTCTGAATCAGGAGTTCTGCAAGGGGTCTGAGAATTGAAAACTGGCTGATTGCCCAGCCCTTACGATGGAAGTAGCGGGTCAGAGCATTATCGAAAAAACGACTTTGATCGTAAAGCCCGTCATAGTGAGTGATACCGCGATGAGACAATCTGCGGGTGGTGTCGAATTCATCACCAATGAGAAGTCGGCCAACACCTCTCTTTCTCAATATTGGCAGAGCCCCAAAAAGAAACACCGCCACGGTCCACAACCGGATCGGGTACTCGTCGGATCGTATCCTGGAGAAATCCTTGCGCACAAAGGGCAGATGTCTGAGCATCCAACTGAACAACCTGTCGGAATTGGTCCAAACCCGCGTCGTATTTCTTATCTTTGCAGCGAAATATCGGTAGGCATTTAGAGCGGTGAACCAATGGCGGCCTGACTCGTTGACAAAAACCGGATGGACCTCATGGCCGCACTCCCTCAAAAGGCCGAAAGTAAGAAGGCTGTCTTTGCCGCCGCTGGAAAGAACAGCGTGCAGATTCCGTTGCCCTCTCCACCCCTGGGTCCACTTTTTATCTTTCCTAGATTTGCTTTGCCCTTCATCGGGGAAGACTAAATTGGCCCTGAGATAACTTTCCAGTTTAACCGGAGGAAGTTCGGTTACCGGCCCGTGCAGAAAGGGATTTGGTTCGAGAAACTTTTTTACAAATATCTCCCGGGAGGTGTTTTCGGCCATCTCTTCGATGAATCCACGGTCATGTTCGTCGAACCAGCCGTGAAAAACTATCTCGTCACAAAAAAGCCCGTAATTTAGGGCGACTTGGGCGGCCATCATACTCGCAAGGTTGATGGAGGCAGGTTCTCCGGGTACAAAGACATCTTCTTCGAACCGGTAAATCAGTTCGTTTTCATGGACTTCACCGTCCTGAGTCACTCGGTAGGGAGCTGTCATGCCCCATGGTTTAAGTTGCACCGGGCCCACTTCCAGTCGGCGAATAACCCCGAGGACCTTTAGTGGATCTTTCTTCGGATTATCTGTATTCATTTAGGATTCCCTAATATTTTGGACCACGGCTTGAGGAAATCCCCCTAAATCCCCCATTAGCAAAGGGAGACTTTTAAACCGTTTCCGTGTTTTTTCACTACTCCGATCACACCTTCCCCCTTTTTTAAAGGGGGGCGCGAGGGGGGATTTTCCCATCAAGATAAGGTTTCAGCGCAGCGACTAAAGGTCCCGCCCCGTTCAACAAAGGTTCACAAGCGGGAAGACGTATCTCCTTGCTAATTTTTTGGCAGACTTCTGCCATTTTACTTTTGTCCAGGTTCTCATGGTTAATGGCTATTGCCACCACCGGCTTCTCCGAAAGTAGTTCGATGGCCCTAATCTGTGTTTCGAGGGGATGAATGGGGTAGCCGGGAAAGCCGTCGTATTCCATTCTCCCAGGAGCATGCTGCAGGACCACCACATCAGGCCTGCCAGCAGCCAAGATCTCGAAACCGCCAGGGTAGGCAGGGTTCATCAAACTCCCCTGGCCCTCGATGACTATCACCTGGGGCTGAGTCTCTTTCCAACCGGTCCATACAGCGTGTTCTATCTCTCCAGCGACGAAATCGTTAACCAGGGAGTCGAGAATGATTCCGTAAGGAGCCCCTTGCATCCAAGCGGTTTGCCCGGTCCCAATCATTTCCGCGGGGTAACCAGCCGCCTGCAAACCATCAACCAGAATCCAAGCGGTGGTGCGCTTACCTATGGCTGAATCCGTGCCCAGAACTGCCACCTTTAGCGAAGTTACCTCATCGATCTTTCCAGTGAAAAAGTGAAGATCCTTCCGGTGTGGGGGCTTGCGGATGTCACGCAGAGCTACACCTTTTTGGATGGCCAGCTCTGCAATCTCACCGTCTTCGGAGAGAAAATCGTGAAGACCACAATCTACATTTAGGCCGAAGTTAATGGCCTTGATTACGTCACTGCGGGCTTCACCGCTAAGGCGCCCACCATCAGGGGCCAGGCCAATTACCAGGTAGGTAGCGGGATTTCCTTTTGATAGGGCCTCATCCACTGCCAAACCCAGTTCTCCGTGGATGGGAATGTCCTTGGCTTTGCCATCCAGGACCGTTCCCGCATCATTGCCCGCATAGCGTGAATCCACCACCGAGAGAACTCGGTACCGTCGGGTGCGGCGCACCAGGCCGTGGGCGGTTTTACCATTGGGGGTTGCAAAGGCTCCCTGGCAATAAATGATGGCATTACCTTCTGGAAAAGAACTCACGACTTTCTCCCTGTAAGAATGACAACATATCGATCTCCTGGCAGTGGTTCCTTACTATGCCGTTCTAAGAGTACGCTCAAACCCGCAGTGGAAGCCGGTAGTATGCTCAAACCTTCCTTATCTCTTAACAGCCGCGAATAGGTGACCATACTCTTGTCGCTGGCGTATGATGACCAACCACCACTCTTTCTAATTGCTTCCAGCGCTTGATCTCCGTCAAAGGAATGCCAGTTGATCAAAGGCTCGTTAACGGCAGTTTCGCGAATTTGCTCTGGCTTTAGATCCTCGCAAGCGGGAGTATTTTTGAGGAAGGCCCTGATAATCGGATTCTTGCCGTGGGAGGAACCCGCCACCATTAAGGGCAGGCGCGACGTCTTGCCTCTACGGTAAAGGCTCAAGAAGCCTTTGTAAATGCCAGCCAAGGTGCTGCCATTGGAAACGGGGACAGCCACGGCGGCGGGGGCATCTCGGAGCTCGTCGTAAATCTCGTAGGCTATTTCACCATAGACTTTTAGTTGGAGCGCAGTGTTGGCCCCTCCTGGATTTGCGTCATAGATCTCCTCTGATTCTGCCTGCTTGCGAGAGACTATCACCGCCTGCTCATAGTCTCCTGCTGCGCGAACTATTTGAGCCCCAAGGTCAGTCATCTCTTGCACCCTCTTAGTGTGGTATCCTTCGGGGATGTAAATGAGACATTTCAGGCCGGCCATTGAAGCCGCAAGGGCTAGAGCTACCCCGTAGTTACCGCAAGTGGCCACGGTGATGGCGTCAAAACCTCGCCGCATGGCGTCCATTACCTGGGCGAAGGCGATGCGGTCTTTCTGGGTTCCTGTGGGATTGCCCCCTTCAAACTTTAGATATATCTGGCGCAACCCCAACTCACGTTCAACATTCCGGGCTCGCACCAAGGTGGTGTCGCCCACCTCAGAATCCATGATGTCTTCATAGGCTTCCAAACGCTCGGGTAACGAACGAGAAGGGTCAGCTGCCACTCGCCTCTGAGTCTCCAGTTCAGGAGCAACGATTGGCATTTGCGAGGTTGCCCCATCCAAAAGCAGCAATCCATTGCCGATTGATTCCTGCTGCGGGGGAACAAGGCTAAACGTATTAGGCTGTTTTGCTTTGGTCTCTTCACTGGTGGCGACAACCAAAGAGCTTTTACTTGATGACTGGTTTGTATCCGACATGCCTACTCCAATTCGAACCCTAACTTTCCATGATGTTTTTCCTAGATTCTCCAATCCATCTTTCAAGAAACAAAAAAATCCATCCTAAAGCAGAACTTATGCCAAAAGTATAATATGTTGAATTAACAAGATATTTGCGCTATGGGCGGGCTCGAATCGGAACTAAAAGTTCTTATTTTCAGGGAATATATATGGGGCTGCCCTTGCGAGGTTGAGACAATGATTTTGTAAGATAATGTAATTATTAGTAAATATAAAAGCGGAATTAAGAATTCTCATAGTCTATATTTCAGAACCTGAAGTTCCGCTTAGTTTTATTGATTAGCTGGCAGTAAATGCATTTTGACTTAACAATTTTCACCCTTCTTTTCACTTTTGCAATATAATTGCCTGCTGGACGAGTTAGTTTATCGGGGAAACCTCAAAGGGTAGACTGAGATGATTCCTGGGAGGGGCGAATGAGATTTGTTCTAGTTGTTGCCGGGGAACAAGAGATTGCCCAGACCGTAAGGGGATGTTTTGGCGCTAACTGCAAGGTGAAACGGGCATCGGACAGAGATGATGCTTTGGCGATGCTGGGAACTAACCGCTATGATCTTATCTTTCTTGATCTGGAGACACTGCAGGGCTCACTGGCGGACAAGGACTATAAAACCGCGGTTAAACAGTTCCGTAATTTGCAGCCCTCTGTGGAGATTGTTGTGATGGCGCCCCGTGCAATGGTCAGGGAGGCGTTAAAAGCGGTTAAGGCGGGCGCAACAGACTATATTACTTATCCTATCGACCCTGAGGAGGTTAACCATTTAACCGAAACCATCAATGAGGCCATAATCCTCCAGTCTGAACTGGATTATTTGAGAGACCGGTTTTGGCAATCGGATTACCTGGACTTGGTGAAGACCAAGAGTCCGGCTATGCAGCAAGTATTCGCAAAAATCCGCTCTGTAGCTCCCACCAAGAGTACTGTTTTGCTCATCGGCGAAACGGGTACGGGTAAGGGTCTTATAGCAAGACTAATTCATCAACACAGTAATCGCCGAGATGCTCAGTTTATCAGTGTCCACTGTGGCGCCATTCCAGACACCCTGGTGGAAAGCGAGTTGTTCGGCCATGAAAAAGGTGCTTTCACCGGCGCGGTTCGAAAAAAGCTGGGTAAGTTTGAAATTGCTAAGGGCGGGACCATCTTTTTAGATGAAATTGGCACCGTAACGCCTTCTGCTCAAATAAAGCTCTTGCAGGTTTTACAGGACGGAACTTTTCAAAGGGTTGGAGGAGAGGAAACAATACAAGCCAACGTCAGAGTGATCGCCGCCACAAACATGGATCTCGAAAGGATGTGCGACGATGGCGGATTTAGAAAAGATCTTTACTACCGGTTAAATGTATTTCCAGTGGAAATCCCGCCCCTGAGGGAGAGAAAAGAGGATATTCCACATATTGCTCAGGTGATCCTGGACAGGCTCGAGAATTTCAATAAAAAACAAATCCGATCTATTCATAATAGGGTGATGGAAGGCTTCATAAAGTACACCTGGCCGGGAAATGTCCGGGAACTGGAAAACTTGTTAGAGCGTGCCTATATTCTGGAAGAATCCAAAGTGCTTTCAGTAGAGAGTTTTCCAACGGAACTTCTTGCGTCTCAAGACGTTTCAGCAGGGGTGGCGGTGGATTATTCCCTTCCCTTGGCTGAGGTTCGGAACAGAGGTGTTGAGGAGATTGAGCGGAGGTACCTGCGAGAACTTCTCGCCAGCAATCGAGGAAGAATAAAGGAGTCGGCTGAGGTCGCCGGCATCAGTACCCGGCAGCTGCACAAGCTGCTCAATAAATACCAAATTAGAAAAGAGGAATTCAAACAGCGAAATAGTTAAAACGGAAATGGTAGTTCCGACAAGGTAAAATTCGGTCCTGGCAGTTCCTTTTTGAGAATTAAATATATATTTCAAGGGATTGCGTATAGGATGCAAGGCTAATTCATGCCAGACTCATCCTCTCCCAGGCAATGATCGGAAGCCGCAGTTCCGATCACCTGACTCATCTCTCTCGTTAAATCTATAAATTACAATAGTTTATCTAGATGGCACATATGTTGCCAAGGCTCTGACTCAACCAAGGATGAGCCGAGCATTTGGCTCTGGCTGCAGCTTTTAGTGAGGACCAATGGAAAATAAAGATGCAAGCATTCTTGCAACTATAAGAGGACTCGTGGTTCCGGTGGACTGGGACGATAAGGGCAATGTCACTGCTACAGCCATTTCGACTCACCTGGAAGAAGAGTACCTAATAGACCAGAACGCGTGGGGCGAGGCTTTGCTGGCTTTCCTCCGCCAGAGGGTGAAAGTAAGCGGATCTATAATACTAAAGGAAGATGGCAAGAAGGTCATTACTGTGAAGAACTATGAAGTGCTGGAAGAATGATCAATAGGAAGTTTGGTTGAAGTTGCGGGAATTGTCCCGTTTTCTGTAGGGCAAACAAGAACAAGAAAGATTGAATAGGGAGGAAAAATGATGTTGCTGAGAAAAAAAACTCTGCTGTGTGTCCTGAGTGTTTTGGCGATTGTCGTCCTGATGACCACCGTACCACTGTTTGCAGCCACCGAAGAAGTAGAGATTGCTGGAACCGTCTTTGCCTCTGAGTGGGACGCCAACGACAATGTCACCGCTGTTGTCATTGCAACGGAGGAGGGGGAAGAAATCGCTGTAGCCACCTCGGGCAAAGGCATGGAACTCCTGAAGCTTGAGGAGAAAAATGTGAAAGTGACCGGTTCGGTTGTCACGGATGAAGAAGGTAGGAAAACAGTAAACATAACTAAATATATCATCCAGGAATAGAGCCGGAAAGCTCTTCGCGACCTTTGAGACGGGGAGCCTTTATCAACGGTCTTTTGAAAAGTGAGGGGGGCACCCCCCTCACTTGCTTAGACCTGGACTGGAAAGCTTCCTTAAGAGTTGACCATGGAAGAGAAAAGAATAATTTGTACTCAGTGCGGGAACCACTTTATCTTTACCGTTTCCCAACAGCTCCGTTTCGCTTCCCTCGGGTTTGATGCCCCGAAGCGGTGTGAGGTATGTCGGAAAAAGAAGATTAAAGATGGTCCTTCACGGCATGAAGTAAAAATGAAGTACAAACGTAAAAAGTCTGAAAACCACTCGGAGGATGTTTTCGACCATTAGTCATAGTTGCTAAAAGTGGATGGTTAAGTCAAAATTGACAGGTGCTACCTATTTGCCCTCCTTTTATCGGCAAAGCAATCTTAGTCTAAATCAAAGGTTTTTATTTGACATCTCTTTATCATTTTGTTAGCTCATTTAAGGACACAGTAAAGGGGTGCGTACACTCTGAATTATGGAATCAAACTTGTCTAAAGACCCGCACAGTAGAAAAGGGTACAAACGAGGCAGCAGTTTGAATTGCCTTTTTAATTGCGGGCAGGGTACAGGCAATGACCGAAAGAGGATATCAATTGCTTCAGGACACGGTAGAGCGGCTGTTGCGCCGAAATGCCACCTACCATCTGACCAATATCCTCAAAAAAACCCACCCTGCTGATATTGCCTACCTTTTCAAACTTCTAGACGACCGTTCTGCCCAAACCGTTTTCAAACTCTTACCCGATGTGGACACCGCCGCTGATGTCTTGTCGGAGATGCACCCATCTTTCCGGAGCAAATTCATTCAAACTCTGTCCACCGACCGTCTGGTGGAGATCCTTTCTGCTATGGCAGATGACGACGCAGCAGACCTACTCGCCAGTCTCTCAGACGAGGTACGTGAGAACATCCTCGGGCTCATGTCTCACAAAGACACAGAAGAGGTCTCGGAGCTGCTGAAATACCCGGAAGATTCGGCCGGCCGCATTATGACCACTGATTTTCTCGCCCTGCCAGAGAACATGAGCGCCCAAGAGGCGGTGCAAGAAGTCCGCAAGGCGTCGGCAACCGAGATGGTCTTTTACCTTTACGTGGTTGATGAGGAAAGGCGTCTTTCAGGGGTGCTCTCTTTACGCCAGCTGGTAACTGCAGCTGATGAGACCAGGCTTTCCCAGATAATGACCTCAGAGGTGGTCAAGGTCCATGTCACTACTGACCAGGAGGAAGCGGCGCGAAAGGTCTCACGCTACAACATCCTCGCAGTACCTGTTGTAGATGACAACGAAATTCTTGTTGGGATTATAACTGTTGATGACGTCATCGATGTTTTACGGGAGGAAGCCACTGAGGACATTTTGAAAATGGCCGGTACCTCAGAGGAAGAGATCAGTTCTTTTTCAGTGTGGCGCAGTGTAAGGGTCCGCCTTCCCTGGCTTTTCGCAGCCTGGATAGGAGGCGTCGCTGCTATCAAGATAATAGGTGGCTTTGAAGGCCACTTCAGCGAACATATCGCCTTGTTCGCCTCCCTGGCGGCTTTTATTCCAGTTATTATGGGAATGGGGGGCAACATAGGCACCCAAAGTTTATCAATCACCGTCCGTGGCCTGGCTACTGGCAGGATTGATCCCAAATTGCTCTGGAGGGTGGTTTTTAAAGAGATCAGGGTGGGGCTACTCCTTGGGATAGCTTATGGCTTCCTGCTTGCTCTCGTAGGCTGGTTTTTGAACAACAGCGTAATCTTGGGCGTGGCGGTGGGTGTGGCTATGTGTGCCAATATGACTCTGGCGGCGGTGGTGGGTACTTTCTTACCCCTTATTGCCGTAAAGCTACGCATCGATCCGGCGGTGGCTTCAGGTCCCTTCGTGACTACAAGTATAGACGTCCTCGGTGTCACCCTCTTTTTTGTCACCGCTGCCCTACTCATTCTCAACTGAGTTGACCAGAAGAGCTTAGGGTGTCACCTGTCGAAATATCCGACCTAACCAAGCAAAGCACCGGTTGCTCAGATGCACTTTGCCTCGGAGCTCCCCCTGTCTCAGGGTAGTCACAGTGTCAATGGCCAAGAGATGACCATCCAAACAATTTCCGGATGAACCTTAAAAAGGGTAGATAAATCTATGAAGCTCCTTTGTCCTAACAATTGTCCTAATGGCGGAGATGGCAATATTGGTTTTCGCTTGGTAGGTGTACCAGTCAATCTGAGAGATGATTTGACCATAGATATTGAAGGACTCCATTGTTCCATAATTAATACCCATAAGGGGCTAATACCGGGTGCCAGATTATTATGTGGCAGGTGCCACGAAAAAGCAGTCATGGAAAAGTAAGATTATCTCACCAAGTTCTCCCGCCCCATATCAAAGAGGCACTTTTGCCTCGACTTTGGTTGTGGCCGCGCTGTTGAACAGCAGAAATCGACGCATGAGCATTTCCACTGGTCCTTTGCGGAAGCGCTTCAGCCAGTTTTTACAGAACAACAGCGCCACCAAATAGAAAAAGAGACTTGCCCATAGGTTAAAAAAGCGGGGCTCTAGTTCGAATTCTTCAATGATCCACAACAGAAGAGTGCCCATAATGATATGGGCAACATATAGGGTAAGAGTTGTTTGGCCCACTGAGGCAAAGGGCAAAACCCAGCGGGCGTTGCCATATTTATCCGCCAGTTTCATGATGAGAGCAATAACTACCAAAGCTGTTCCCATAGCCGAAATCATAAAAAGGGGCATGGGATCCCATGATTCTACTTTAAAAAATGGAAGGAGTTTTTCGAAGCCCCTTCCAGGATGGGCAGACGAAGAGAGGTAAATTCCAACCCTGGAGAGCGACTCGGCCAAAATAACAGCGCCAATCCCCGCCAACAGAATCTTTTTTCTGAGAGCACGGTCTGAGAAATCTTGCCGTCCGAGCCATATGCCTACCGTGATGAAAGCCATCCAAGGGATGACAGGAAAGCAACCATTGAAAAAGATGTGACCAATTATTCCCGGTAGATTCAAAAAACCAGCATCAGCAAGGGTATTCAACTCCCAGCTCTTTATAAAATCAAAGGCCAAAAAAACTAGAGGACGGCAGGCCATGATAGCAGCAGTCAGTAGCCAGAGGCTTAAATTGGAGACGGTCAATAGACAGGCTCCAAGAGCAATATAAAAGGCATAGAAGTGTAAAATATCTGATATGGGCGAGATAGCGAAGTTGAATAGGCCGATCAATAAAAGAAATAACGAGCGCTTCAACAAGATTGAGCGCTTGGCGTTGATTTCTACTCTGTCTTTCCTCAGGTAGACACTCTTGGACAGTAGGGAAAGTCCAGCGCCGGCCAAAACCACAAATGTTGCAGCTGCTCGCCCACGGATTGTTCCTGCAACCCAATCCAGCCAGTTGGGGGAGGGGTCCCCACTACCAATGAGCACTGAAAAGTTTACCAGTAGCATGCCGAAGAATGCTCCACCTCGGGCCAGATCGTATCCTACAATACGATTGTTAGGCGGGGCTGCTCGAATTGTTGAATCCACAGGGTGTGAGAAAAAAGTTTTTTGCAAGGCTAGATCCATAGCAGCTTTGTGGTATATCAGATGCTCCGCACGGGTCGAAGTTTGCGACAATTTCCAGTCGCCAAAATTTGTCCTTCCATAAGCATTACTCATGCCAAAACGTAATATATTGAAATAATAGATGATTATGCTTTAATCTATTGCTTGTCGGAACTTTTGGTTCTGGAAAACAGGAAACGTAAGGACGATTGAACTTGGTGGAATTGGGTATCAATTCGCTAAGGGCTTGGATTCAGAATAAAATTGGCAATTCGGAATTATGAATTCCGATAAAATTAAAATAGGTCCCGTGAGTTCTTTTTCTAAAGTTATATTGGGAACTCAACGGGTTATCTCATACAATTCCGATCCTCCCTGGAAAGGAGGCAAAGTTCTTAGCTTGATACCGGAACACAAAGTTCCGATGCTTTTACTGTCTTTGCACAATAAAAGGATAAATATCAACAATTTGACATAATGGCACGGCCGTTGCGAGAAGCATCCAACAGGAAAAAAATTCATTTAGGTTAAAGGGCGAGCCGGACATTGTCTTAGCCGGCGGGTGAGGGCGGGAATAAATGATGTCTATAAACAAAGGATGCACAGATGA
>JASFKF010000002.1:0-15532 GCA_050118775.1 Syntrophobacterales bacterium | reverse complement strand
GAAACCATGAATGAAATTTGTAGTGCCGTCCAACGGGTCCACCAGCCAGCGGCTAACATTCTGCCCCGGAGTCCTCTGGTCTTCTTCGGCTAGCACCTCGTGATCCGGATGGCGAATACGGATGAGGTTGACAATGGCTTCCTGTGCTGCCAAGTCTGCCTCAGTGACGTAGTCGAATCTACCTTTGGCTTCTATCTGCAAAGTTCCGAGTTTCCTGTGATAATCGAGAAGCACAGCACCCGCCTCTCTAACGCATGCCACCGCGGTTTCCACCAGTTGTTTGCTCATGGTTTATTCCTTGTCCGGATATTTTGCCAAAGGGTGTGGCAGGGCCGTGAAGGTGAAGTCTGAAAGCTGAGCGCTCATAGGGCGAAGCCGAAAAACAACGTTTTTGGATGAGCACTCGTTAGATATCCGGACTGAATGTTGGTGGGCAGCATACTACTTGAGGATGATCAAGTTGACAATTCATTTCATTGCAGTTAATCAAACCTGGCCTTTTGCGCCAGGTCAGATTTCAATGGCCGCGCCGGTAATATTGACGAGCGGCTTTGGACTAGGGGAGTATTGGAGTACTGGAGTAAATCAATTGCGGATTTCGGAATGCGGATTGCGGAATTGGAAATAATTGCTTTATTTGAGCCGTGTTAATTTTAGTCCGAAATCCGAGATCTCCAATCCGAAATGTGGTCACTCCATCGCTTCAAGTGACAAATGTTCAATGATCTTGATCTTTTCCCAAGTAATGTGGTAGAGTTCTGCCACCAGGTGGAGGGTTCAATCTGCCATGATTATATTTGATTTGCGATGCACGAACGATCATCGATTCGAAGGTTGGTTTGACAACATCGATGATCTAAAAACCCAGTTGGCCCAGGCAAAGATTGCTTGCCCTTACTGCGGAGATATTGATATTGAGCGAGTCCTTTCACCCGTGTCCATCAAGAAAAAGACATCTCCACCCGACGACTTGAAATCCGCTTATAAAACCTGGCAGAATTTGTGTCGCTACGTCCGGGAGAACTTCGAAGACGTGGGTCACAATTTTGCAAAGGAAGCCTTGAAAGTTCATTATGGCCAGGCAGAGGAACGTAACATCAGGGGAGTTACCTCGGAACCAGAGGAAGACATGCTAAAAAAGGAGGGTGTTCTTTTCGTCAAAATTCCAATGGTCCAAGAAATGGACAACTGATAGGGGTCCCCATTACCTTCTGACCAGCACCATCTCCTGCTGGACACTGGAAGATTGTATGTTCATCTGCTGGATCTTTTGGTTGTCGTTTTAATGTTCTGTTGGCAAGAGGACTACAGCAGTTTTCAAATACCTTGTTAGATTGGAATGGACGGGCTGATTTATGGAGAGAGTTCTCCTGCTCAATGCCACCTATGAGCCACTTCGAGTAATCTCTTGGAAAAGGGCGATTACTCTTCTTACCTCGGACAAAGTGGAAGTTCTGGAAACCTATGATCGCGAGGTGAGGTCTGTCACCTTGGCGATCAGATTGCCTGCAGTGGTTAGACTACTGCATCTAGTTCGGTTCCGGAAACACACCATTCGTTTCTCTCGGGAAAACATATATATTCGCGACAAATATAAATGCCAATATTGTGGTGGAAGAATGGACGGTTGCGACCTGACTTACGACCACGTTATACCCAAAGCTATGGGTGGCAAAACTGCCTGGGAGAACATCGTAACTTGTTGTCTACCATGCAACAAGAAAAAGGGAGGGCGTACTCCGGCTCAGGCAAGGATGAGTTTGATTGGTGAGGCCAAAAGACCCAGCTGGCATCCTATGTTGATGATAACATTAAGAATTAGCAATACGCCCGATTTGTGGCGCGATTATCTATTTTACCATTCGGCCTGAGGGGGTGGCCTAACTCCCACGATGATCATCGACTGTCATACCCATATCTTCCCACCTTCAATTCGCGACAATCGCGGACCTCTAATCAAGGCAGATCCAGCATTTCGATTGCTCTATGATTCTGCCAAGGCAAAGCTTGTAGGTGCTGCTGAATTGATTGAGCAGATGGATCGCTCCGGAGTGGACAGGACTGTTGTGTTTGGTTTTCCCTGGAATGATCCGGAAGTCATGCGACGCCATAATGATTACGTTGGAGAGGCCGCAAGCCGTTTTCCCGGTAGACTGCTGCCCTTCGCCTGCGTTGATCCCAAAGTTGGCCAAGCCGCAGAGGAAGTGGAGCGGTGTTTGACCGCCGGGATGCGAGGCGTTGGCGAGTTGGCTTTTTACACAGAGGTCTTGGACGCCAGTGTGGCGGCAATACTGGAACCCATAGCCTCTAGTTGTCGCCAACACGGTGTTCCTCTCATGATTCACACCAACGAGAGGGTGGGGCATTTGTATCCTGGAAAGGCAGAAGCTTCTTTAAAGGTCATCTACGAGATAATCCGGACCTTTCCTGAAAATCGCTTCATTCTTTGTCACTGGGGTGGAGGCCTGTTTATTTACGAGCTATTGAAGAAGGAAGCACGTGAGGTTCTGTCGCAAGTTGCCTACGATACCGCTGCCTCTCCGTTTCTTTATGAACCCTCTATTTACGCAGTTGCTGTGAAAATTGTGGGTGCCCAAAGAGTACTTTTTGGAAGCGACTATCCCCTTATCCTCCCTGAACGCTATTTTGAGGAGATGGCTGCTGCAGGGTTGAGCGAAGAGGAGCAAGCCTGGATTAAAGGACTCTCAGCCAGCAAATGGCTCAATCTAGAGAACAATTAGTCTTCATCCATAAATGATTCAGTGCCACTCTTCGCCACTCCGTTCCTCAGAGTGACAGGGAAATGAGCTGGTGTACCCATGAGCACTGATCAGTCTTGTCTGGGGATTTGCTGGATACTCAAGGAGGATGAAAACAATGGATTCCTTGAAAAGCAGTCTAAAAAAAGCGCTGGAGTCGGAACTGACCAATATTCCCAAGCCCTTTCGATATGGGCCAGTGATTCATCAAACAATCAAATGTTTTCTGTACAGTATGGTCAAAGAGGCAGACCTATGGCCTGTTCCGGATTTCAAACCTCCCAGGATGAGCGATGGATTTCTCGACCTCATAGGAGTCGACTCCGGTGACAAGGTAAAATGTGCTTTCGCCATTGGTCCGGTAGTGGAACTCAAAGCAGTCAAGAGTCTGGAAGCCTTGGATGTGAAGGAGAAGTGGGTTATCACCTTTTCTACTTTGGACAAGAAGGTCAAGGAGTCCACTTTCTTCCTCAAGCCTGGCATCGAACATCTTCACCTGGAGCAGAAGTAGACCTATCAGTAATAAATTAGCCTGGTAAAGTGCAAGATATGTGAGAGAATAGAGCCCTTGTTAAAATATTAACAAGCTGAAAATAAAGGTTTTTCCCCTTGACTTTGCCGGGCGTTTGTGAAATACAGAATCAATACGCGCCCTTTTATAAAAATCTTTTCTTAGATTTCTGTACAACTTCCTCATCGACCTATATTGGTTTTTTTCTGTTTGGCGAGTTTGAGTAAAATGACATACCGAATCACTCGGGATGCCCTTCACCTAATTGGGCGCAAGCGTTAATCGGCATTACTATACTTGCAGCGAGAGGGGGTGATAAGCAGGTCCGTCAAGAGCAGGCAGCTCTTTTAAGGCTGCCGGTCGGCTGGTGCTGTCTCCTCTTAGATGTCTAATGTCGTTTCCTTGAGGGGTAGTGGAATCCGATCTCGCATCTTAAACTGGTCTCTTACAATCATTATGAGATATTGTTAGCGGCGAATTTAGCCTTGGGCAAGGTTCGCCGGGCCATGGAAGAAGGCACCTCGAGACAGTAAGCCTGATCGGCTTATGTGGTCTTCTGATGCCCTGTGAATCATAACCCGATCTTCCACAGGCCCATATTCCTCCTTACCACAAAATGGTTTTATTCCTGGCTTCAACTATTTTTACCAGTGAACCACCAGGAAGTTAATACCAGACATAGGGCGAGAGATGGATTGACCACCAGGAAATGGCACTAGGGGGACATACCAGAGGCGAAAGTGGACTCATACAATTTGAGGAGGGTAGATTATGGCAGATGCAAAAGAACCCGGCAAAGCGTGGGTTGTCGTCTTTGCGGGAACTACCATCAACCTTTGCCTAGGCTGTTTGTATGCCTGGAGTGTCTGGTTGAAATACCTAACGGATGCTGATTTCATGGCCACCCAGGGATGGCCGGCGGCTCTTACTGCAGAGCAGGCTGCAAACCCCGCCTCCCTGTGCATGCTCATTTTCGGACTCATGATGTTTCCTGGTGGTAGAATTCAGGATAAAATGGGTCCCAAGGTGGCCGCTGCCGTTAGTGCTGCCGGTATGGCCGCGGGCCTGCTCATCGCAGGTTTGGCTAAGAGTTACGCCGGTATTATGTGGGGCTTTGGCTTCCTCGGCGGGGTTGGCATGGGTGTTGGCTATGCGGCGCCCACCCCGGCGGCTCTGAAGTGGTTCGGACCCCACCGGCGCGGGCTCATTGCGGGTCTGGTGGTAAGCGGTTACGGCGGTGCGGCATTCTACGTAGCGCCGCTGGCTCGTTGGTTAATTACCTCCTATGGCATCAGCACCTCATTTGTGGTCTTGGGTATCGCTTACGGTATCATCATCTTCGGAGCCGGTATGTTACTGTCCTGGCCTGGCCCCGATTACGTGGTGCCCATACCGGAGGAGGTCAAGGCGAAAATGGCGGAAGCAGGTGCCAAAGCTACCGCGATTGACTGGGCGCCTAGTGAAATCCTCAAGACCTGGCAGTGCTACGCCCTTATTGCGCTGTTCTGCTTGAACACTCAGGCGGGAATTCTCATCATCGGCCATGCGGCCAAGATGGTGAAACCCATGCTGGCATCAGGATACATCATCGTTGCCTTCGGTGGCGCCCTGAACGCCATGGGACGAATCGGCACTGGCAAGTATTCGGATATCATTGGGCGAGACAGAGCGTATATGCTCAATGCTGCTGCGGCCTGTGTCTGCATGTTTGCCTTGCCGGCAATCATCAGCGCCAAGAGCCTTGGCGTCGCCTTCGTCGCCATTGGTATCGCTTACTGGGTGTACGGCGGCGGACTTTCCCTGATGCCCTCTTACACTGGCGATTTCTTTGGCCTGAAGAACTTTGGCATGAACTACGCCATCGTTTTCGTCGGCTGGGCTCTCGGTGCCTTCATGCCCAAGTTGGGAGGCCGTATCAGAGACGTGACCGGAAGCTATGACTGGGCCTTCTACATTGCCGGCATTCTGTTGATTGTTGCCATTTTGATTGCCTTGGTCACCAAGAGGCCAGAATACAAGAAAGCGTAAGGGTAGCTGGTAAGACTATCGCTATCTTTAAGCAAAAGAAGCGGGGAGATTTTGATCTCCCCGTTTTTTTGTCATCGGTGAATCCAGCCCCAGAGCACCACCTGGGTTACGGGAGGGGCAAAACACCAAACAAAATGGGGCGCGGCTGGTGTGAGGATCGGCGATCAGGTAAGTTGCAAAAGCTCACCAAAAAACTTGCGCACCCAAGATTCCACTTTAGTGAGGAGGAAGCCCCGAGTCACCAAGGGAACCAGAATGACGGCGAGGAAAACATAGGTTGGAACCATGAGGTAGTTGAAAACGACCAAGAGGCTAATAATGATTATTGACAGGATGAGATTGGTGGCCATCGAGGTGAGTTCGAGTATTTTGGTGTTCAGGTACTCCTTGAGTTGCTCTTGAACCACGATCACCCGATTTCCTTTTATGCGGTATTCCATGGGGAGCTCTTTCCTTGTCTCGGTTTAATCAATGGTTTGGGCTAAAATCTTCGATCTTGGTACTCCTAGTCAGTACTCTATAGGTAAAGATGAAAAGGATACAGTTGCACCCTTCGGGAAGTGACTGGATTTTTTTCAAAGAAAACCAACCCTTTTGACCCTCTAGAATCCATGCTAGAATACTGAAAGTAGGCGAGGACTGTCAATGTCTAATGCTCACAGGTGACTTATCAGAAAGAAGTTTCAGGTTGGAAGGCGGAGTCGAGAGGTACTTCGTCTCCTTATCGGTGGAGCGTGCCAATGGCGAAAGCCCCCGCTTTAGTCGTTGAGGCTGACAAGAGGAAGGTGGATCTTCTGGTCCAGTATCTTGAAGAGGCTGGCTACACGGTGCATCTTGCCACCGACGGGGATGAAGCGGTGAGACTTGCTCAGGAGTTACTTCCCGAAATTGTGCTTTTGGGCATTCAGAGTCCAGACCTCAAGGGACTTGAGATCCTTCACAGGCTAAAAAAGGGTGGAACCACCGAATCTCTACCGGTCATCATTATGGTGGATAAATTTGATGAAGAATATGTGGTCCAGGGGATGGAAATGGGCGCGGCGGACTACCTGGTGAATCCTGTTTCCAGGGAAATACTATTGCGCCGGGTCGGTGTTGTAGCACGGGTCCACCAACGAGACAAGGAAAAGGGTGAATTTATTTCCAAATACAAGGAGTTCTTTGACGGCGAACAACATGGATTGTTCCTAAGTACTCGAGAGGGACGATTTCTGGACGTAAATCGTAATTTAGCCAGACTATTGGGCTACGACAGCAGAGATGAGCTTCTGCATCTTGATATTAAGAGAGACCTCTACTGGGACCCAAAGGATAGAGAGCGCTTTCAGGAAATCATCGAGAGGGATGGGCATATCAAGAATTTCAAAGTAAATTTCAGGCGCAAAGATGGCGAGAAAATCACCATGCTTCTCAATGGCCAGGTGGTTCGTGACGAAAAGGGAGCCATTATAGGTTACGAGGGTTATAACGTAGAAATAACAGAGTCATTAGAGGAGACGGAAGCCGTGCCGGAGCGTGAGGAAGAGCAGCGATTCGTTGCCAGATTCCTGAAGCATTTAGTTCCCAAGGTTCTTCCTTTCGGTGCTGATTTCTTCTCCTTGATGAAGATGACCGAACTGATTGCCGGGCGCTACGAAAAAGTGGAGCGTTTAGGAATCGGCAGTTTTGGCGAAGTCTGGAAGGTGCGTGACATTGAAAGGGAAGGCCGTGCTCCTTACTATGTGGCCAAGATCGCCCAGAGCAAAAAATTCAATGCCCGATTTCGTAAAGAGGCAGATATTTGTCGTAAGTTGCAGGACCATCCCAACGCCATCAAACTTATCGAGGTTGTGGAGGAGCATGGCCGGGTGGTCTTGGTGCAGGAGTTCGTGGAAGGGCGGAGCCTGAAGAAAATGATGGAGCGTTCTCTGGAAGACGCTGAGAAGGAAAGGATAGTGCTCCAATTGGTGGACATCGTAGCCCATGCCCACCAGCATCGGATTATCCATCGGGATATCAAGCCGGAGAATATTATTTTACGACCTGACGGCAAGGTCAAACTCCTGGACTACGGAGTCGCCAAGGAACTTAAAGACAAGGACATCAGCAGCACCATGGTGGGTTCCAGGCCATTTATGGCTCCCGAGCAGATCATGGGCGAGAGCCAGACTGCCAGTGACGTCTGGGCCTTGGGGGTTATCATCTATGCGATCTATACAGAGTACCTGCCTTTTTACCATGACAATGAGAAGGTGTTGATGGATCTCATTCTCACTTGCGAACCAGAACCCCCCCGGGAAATCGAACCTGATATCTTAGAGGATCTAGAAAATATTATCTTGAAATGCCTCAGGAAAGACCCAAAGGAGCGCTTTGCCGATGCAGGCGGTCTACAGGAGGCAATCAAAGAGAAATTCCCCCATTTCGGCGAGGGCTAAGGTTTGCAAAGCCCACATTACTGCTGGCCTTGGGAATAGACTGATTACTGTTCCTGCGAAAGGATGTTTTCTCTTGTTAGCTGAAGACGCATGCAAGAAGCGTTTAGGAGGTAGTGCAGAAAGTCATGATGGCATCAATGAAGGGTTTGGTTAGGTGATCGAAGATTTTGATGTCGGTGAAACGTTCGACTATTACCATGGCCAACAGCAAGAAAGGCCCCAACCGAGAATACCACTGCCAGATCCGCCTATGCTTTGGAGTGAGCAGAGCGTAGATTATGCGGGAAGAGGCAAGGGGAGGGATGGGCACCAGAAAGTGATAAACAAAGACGGTGGCGTTTACCAACATGACCGTGCGAAAGGCCTGGGAGGTTCCTACAATATCTACGAAAACGGAAACGGTCACCGCCACCAGCAGATTGGTGAAAGCGCTTACGAAGGCTATTATTAGCCAGGCAATCCTCGGATTCTTGAATTCCTGATCCTCCACCCGCGGAGGTTTTGCCCAGCCAAAACCCCCCAAGAAAAAAACCAGCAGCGCCAGGGGGTCAAGGTGGGCAAAGAAATTGAGGTTCAATTGCGGTCTGTCGTCATCGTTTGCTGGATTTCCTTGGAAGATGGCGACGGCTATTCCCTGGGCCGCACCCTGGAAGGTGACGGCAAAGAGGATACCAACGCAGAAAAAGAGAATTTTTATTGGGTCAAATGTAGTAGGGGGCATGGTTGTCTTCTACGGTTGGTTTGATATGGGGCACCCTAGCAGCATAGATGCCGGGTGTCAATATATTGAGTCGGCGAATGCTTGCGGAGATCACCGAGGGCAAAAAGTCGTCCCCTCTGTCTATTATATCCAGATACAAAGTCCTGGGGTCTCGATGAGTGCTCCCCTCGCCGTCCTATCCAGCTGCGCTGGAGAGGAATGTGCACCGCTCCTCTCTGGGGAAGCAGACTCGTCAGCGAGGAGCCGATTGAAACCCAGGGTGATCAGATAGACAAAAAGCCCTACCCGGGGCTCATTGCAGTAAACTAGACCTCAGACGTCACCTGAACCGTAATCACCGACGATTTGCCCACCCCTGGCTGTACAGGTGGCCAGTTCCAAAGGACCAAACCAGTCTCCCCACACTCCCACAACCAGGATGAATGTTAGAAGAACACATATGATCAGGGTGTTGTGAATCTTTAAACGTCGCACGTCCATTTCTCCCTGCCCTCCATATAAGGGCCTTTTGCATTGGTCAGCCTATTGGCAAATCCCGGAAACGAGCAGAATATTTTGTCTGCAAAAGGTCTATCCGGGGAAACTGTCTGGGGCGCCTTATCATCCTGCCTTCGCCTTTTTATTAATGGCACAAAGGGGGAATCATTTGAAAGATTACTCCAAAAACGGTGACTATTCAATAGAAGGGCACAGTGGGATAGGCATAAAGATTTACCCTAAATCGGCTTAAACAACCATAAAACCCAGTGCTGACGACTATATTTGCCAAGACTGGCAGGTTATAAGACTGCAAGAGGGTCTACAGTATTCTTCGATAAGATTTTCATCGGCTGAAAGAGTGAGAAGTGACCCCGATCATTAGGGCCGAAAATAACTGGCAAGGATATTGCTAGCATTGACATTCGTACTCTCTGAGCTTAACTGAGTATTCCATGGGGGGCGAGAACAAATCTGTTCCCTGAATTGTTGTGAGGAGTCCAGGACAATGAAAAAACTATTTTTGACAATATTGATATACATGATGATGACCTGCACGGCGGTCTGGGCGCAGAACGCCATGTATTTCTACAACCGAGGTCTCGAGAGCTCAATGGTGAACAGGAGGATCCATTACTTCAGTAAAGCTCTGCAACTAAATCCCAACCTGGTTGAGGCCTACGAAAAGAGGGCAATACACTACTATTTCCAGCAGCGCTTTGATAATGCCATCCAGGATTACACCAAAGTTATTGAACTAAAACCTACCGGGGCGGAGGCGTACCGGATGCTAGGCCTGGCGCAACTGAAAAAAGGAGATTTGGATGGGGCAATTGACAACTTCGACCGGGCCATTCAGTTGGATCCACGACCGGCGAGTAGCTACGGCTATCGGGGTGAAGCTTACCGCCTCAAGGGATTGCCCCAAGAGGCTATGCGAGATTCTACAAAGGCCATCCAGCTGAGAGGGGATGCGCGCACAACCGCCAGAGCTTATAGAACGAGGGCAAAGATCTACCACGAGCTGGGCGAATATGAACTCTCGGATGCCGATTTTCGCAGATACGTTGAATTGGATCCCAGATTCTACCTTTTTCGCTACTTTGCCAATACCGCCAGCTTGGAGGCAATCCATCGAATAGGGCTTATCGGCATTATTGCCATAACCTTTCTGACTATTTTCAAAGTGGCCCTCCCAGCCCCTCGTAAAAGTGATGAGGACTGATTGGCCAATGGCCCGGGGTGCAATTAACCTGGGATTGGTATGGGTTGAGCAATGGTTCAATTGGGAAGGCCGGAGTAAAAGTGAGTCTTAGACAAGACGAATATCCTGACCTGAAGAGAGGTTTCTCCAAAGTTGTTTATTAAGCAAACCTGCTTTTGGTCAAAAATCATATTGTGCGCCTATATCGCACACCATTATGACCACATCGGTATTGCGGCCTCTAAGGTCTTTCACCAAGCCCTCTACCACTGCCTTGCTGGAAAACCCTGCTTTGCGAAAGACGGCGATGGCTGCCGGTACGTTAAGAGGAAGTTCAGCCCAGAGCTTCTCCAGGCCGAATTCGGCGGCCAACTCCACGATCTCGTTTATAAGCAGTGTTCCTAACCCCTTGTCTTGATATTCTGGCGATACTACCACTCGAATGGTACCAATGTGATGTTTCCAGCCGAAGGGAATACGGTGCAAGGAGACATCACCTACAATCCGATCTCCATCGAAGGCGAGGATTGGGAAAACACGGCTGTAGTCTACGTTCTCAGTCCAGGATTTAATGATTTCTACGTCAGTGACATCGTGGCGCAGGTAGAGCCGCAGTTCTTCGGGAAGTGATTGAAAAAAATCAATCAGCCCCTTACGATCCTCTGAAACCAGTGGCCGAAGAAGAACAACCCTGCCGTCTTTGAGTTTGCATTCCTTATGGTACTTATTAACCATGATTCCCCTCCTGGTCTTATAATCGCCTATACATCATACACCTGTTTCCAGCCTTTCCGCTAGGTACTCCGGCAGGTGGGCTTCACGGATCTTGTTTTGGGCTGAATGCACATCGTAAGCAACTGACCTAAAGTGAATGGTTTCCGGCTCGTTAGTAAAAACGAGATAAGATGCCTTCCAATGCTTCTGGCGAGGCTGGCCCACGCTCCCGGGATTGATTAGATACATCTGTTCCGCATCCAATACTAGATGTTCTTCGTAGATTTCAACTTTTGAGACCTTTCCTCGCACATCCCTTTGCCATACGGCTCGATGGTGGGTATGACCAAAAAAGGCGATGCGAAGCCCGGGTGTTTTCTTGCGCATATAGTTGAAAACCTTTTTGGCCTGAAAAAGGTAAAAGATATAGGCGTCTGGATTTTCTGGGGCGCCGTGAAAGAGCAGGTAGCGGTCCCAGAGCACCTTGGTGTGCTCTAGACTGTTAAGGAATTGTTTATGGCCGTTAGACAAAGTTTTTGACGACCATACCAGGGCTTGATAAGCCAAGATATTAAAACCCTCGGCATATTTCAGTTCAGTGGCTGCCCGGTCATGATTACCCAGAATGCTTATGATTTTTCTCTCCTGCACCAACTCCACGCATTCCTTAGGGTTGGCGTTGTAGCCAACCAAATCACCGAGGTTTACAACCAGCGAGATATCGTCTTGCTCTATTTCGTCAAGTACGGCCCTCAGCGCCTCGAGATTTGAATGTATATCGGAAATGACCGCAACTCTCATGGTAACTCGATTCTAGATGCTGATTACTAGATGCTAGATACTAGATACTTGATGCTGGATAACTGATGAAAGTGGCTCCATGTGGGATATGCGATGTTAGATGAGGGCTAGGCAGGTAGCTTCAGGTTGTCGACCCATATCTCACATCCCAGATCACACATCCATGGCCGGCTATTCGGCTGCAAGATAGTTGCGGACGCTGCCCAATACTATTCGCGGAATATCGTTGCTGCTGTTTACCCCAAATACTGAGATATTTTTGTTTTTAACAGAGGCTTTGATGAACCGCAAGGCACCGCTTTTTTTGCCAACGTGGACCGCTGTAACCCGGTTCTGCAGGCGGGAAAACCTGGATATGGTCTGATCCAAGTTGGTAATTTGCATATCGGTAATTAGAAAGATGTCAGCTTCACTCGCCTCAGCCACGGTTGTGACTTCGTCAAGATCCAGAGCTGTACCTCCGCCGAAATATCGGCACAGGACCTTGTAAATCAACGAGCGGCTGCGGGTGAAGGGGAGATGTTCCCTGCCTCCGGCGAGAGCGTCGCTAAAGTTGTAAACTGCCACCGTGGCATCATGACGCAGGTAAGTATCTGCCGCACAACCTCCTCCCAACACAGCGTATGACAGGTGAGTGCGGGGATCAACCATACTGCCGGAAGAGTCGATTATGACTAAACAGTTGGGAGTTTTCTCCTTTTTGCCGTAGATTTGCCCCTCCCGTCTTTCCCAGACTTGAGTAATTCCGGGAAGGTACTTACCGAAGCTGCACCATGGGTCCAGATCCTGGAAGGGTTGACACACCTCCCAGGGTCGATGGGAGTGGGGGTGAAGGTATCCCGAGCCTTTCATGTCCTTTTTACGTAGAGGCAGAGCATAATTTTCAGCCAATTTCATGTAATACAACCGATTGGCATCCACCGGGCTGCCCGCACCGTGTCCCATGCCCTCGTTTTCATCCTGATTGATCACTTCGAGCTGGGTTTGGAGGTCCTCCAATACATCGGCGAATTGTTCGGGTGACTTAGCCTCCACTGCGAACTCTCGCAGGGCTTGTTCTATCTCCTCCGGTGCATATTGTTGGAATCCATGCTGCCCCATCCGAGTATGTTCGTCAGGAATACTGGTATCAGAGTCCTCAAGGAGCGGACGAATTCCGCGGATGAATCGGGTGAAACTAGCCATCCATCGACGTTTGTCAAGATAGGGAATAGTTGCTAGCCGGCTCACTGTTTCGTCCTCCCCTGGGCAACCAAGATCTACTCCCCAGATCCTCTGGTAGAGAGAACAAATTAGCTCTTCAAGTCCTGTACGGACGCCACTTTTGTAAAGCAGAGGCAGGGAGCTCTGCCTCTCCTTGACCGCGTGGGTGTCCGCCACTATGTCCATGAAGAGGTCCGTGGCTTTTCGGGCTAGGTCTCCTTCGCCAAGAATTTCTTTGGCCCGGGCGTAAAATCTCAGATGGGTGGATAGATCCCAAGGACAGCAGGTGTAGTGGCTAATACCGTGGTCGAGCAGCGCCTCGAGAACGGTTGATGGAGGAAGACTACTCGACATAGCCTTGATGTAATCAAAATTTAGGATAATTTGTTTGTTACGGATCTCCATGGCCACAGGCCCGTGATTGTTGTCGAACCTGGGCATGGGAATTTCTGGAAAGAGATGCCTGCGACGAACTTCAGGCCAAAGCTCTTCCAACAGTTCTTGTAACTCTTCCAACTGTTCTTCCATTTTTTCTTGATCTTCCAAAAAAGCCTACTATTAGGATTCTATCCGAGGCAGTAATGCTTAGTTCTCCTACCGTCTACCCCAGTGCGTCCCCAGCCACCGGTTCGTCGCCTTGATAGATGCGGCCAGCAGTCATACGGCCCAGACCCCGAATACGGCTGCCAACCCAGATCTCTCCGCCCTGCATCCACTCACCGGTATTGCGGCCGCAATGCTGGTGAATGGTGATCTTGCCATCTGTCATGCCCGCACCGGTCCAATCGCCCGTAGAGCCGGTTACGGTAATTTCGCCGCCTTGCAGGGCTGAGCCGGTGAAGTTTCCGGCATCGCCCTCAATGCGCAAAGATTTTCCATAAGGCAAACGATAGCCGAGGAAATGTAGAGTTCGCTGCATTTCTCCCAGTCGGAGGACGATCTGGTCTTCGGGGGTGTGATTGCATAAGGCAGCAACATATATTCCTGCCGGCCCGGAAATCAGATAGGGAATGTCAGCCCCGCTGTCCAGTACGTAACAAAAATCCTCAATGCTGTGGGCGTCGTAGGCTATATCCTGAATTACTTCAGTGGCTGTCTTATATGCCTCAATCACTCTGTTATGTTCGACGAACCACACAAGGCTCTTGAGTTCCTGTTCCACTAACTGACCATAGCCGCTCGCAAGCTCACCAATGACCTGATCATGGGCGGCTGCCAGTTGGTCCAGAGGCAATCCCCTGACTTTGGCAAGAAAGTCTTTGAAGTCTTCAAATGGGTTAAACACTTAACCCTCCAGGTTTAGATCTTTGCGAATCTCAGCATAAATAGGGTGGTCACCAGCCACGGGTTCCAGTGATTCTCCTTGGAAAATACGGTATCCGGTGGCCAGAGCCGCTTTTACGTGTTCAGCCTGCTCGCTGTATCGCTGAAAGACCTCGTTAATGGCTTGACGGGCCAGATGAATTTGCAAAGGGTCATTGCGACGGTCTTTTTCTAGCAAAGAGAGGTGCGTATCTGTCCACTGAGCCCTATGGGCCAAAGTGTAAGGACCAACAGCACGCATTTGTTCGACTCCCACTGACGAGGCTTCAGTAAACCAGGCCAGGGCCTTAGCGTAGTTTGCTAGGGAGACGGGTAATCGGTTAGAGGCGCAGTTACGCAGCCGGTGGCAGAGATAGCCAGTATAGTGGCAGCCCTCTTCGCACACTTCGTTTGAACGTTTTTGGCCGTGACGATCACAAAAAGACAGTTCGGCAAGGAGCATTCTGGCGTAAGCATTGGCGTCCTGGTCCAACACTATGGCAGAAATTTCTTTTCGAACCTCTTTCCTACTGGAGCGATCTAGAGTATCAAGCTGAAAAGATTCTTTTAGGTGGGCAGCAAATTCTTCAGAAATTGCGGCGAGTTGGGACTCTTTCTCGTTAGTTGCTTGCCTCTTCTTTAGATTCTCTTGGAGTTTCCGTTCCAGATCCGGATGACGCAGCAGTTCCTCTTTTTTCTGTTTCTGGCTAATCATAAAAGCATAACTGGGACCGGGATACCTCGACTCAACCAAGACATCAAACCGGTCCAACAGTGGCGCAATGATGGTGTTGGTTCCCTGATCCTGGTAATTGGCAGTGGCAAAGAGGCAGTACTCGGCGTTGAGAATCATCTCGTTGAGATATTCCCAATTCCCCCGGTCAACCCCGTCTAGTATCATACTTTGTTTGGTCTCGGGCAACCGGTTAATTTCGTCAACAATTTTGACCGGAAGTTGAACAAAGTAGGACCAGACAACTTCTTCCTGCCCTTTATTGAGTTTTCCAAGATCGGGTCGGCCGATTATTTTTTCTTCAGTTTGCTCTGGGTGTCCTGAGACTTCGCTGGCCCACACGGTACCTACAGGAAGTTGATAGACCAGGGAGCTGACATATTCCGCCGCAGTGGTTTTCCCGAGGCCGGGTTCGCCGATGATCAGCGCCTTACCTCCGGTCAAAGCGGTAATTAGGGTGAAGAGCAGGGTGGAGTTAAATTGCTCTCCCCCTATCTGAACATCTGGACGGTTGAAGTAAAGTTCAGATTGGATAAAGTCGTAAAGTTGCCTTACCGTATGTCTATATTTTCCGTTTTCCATAACTACAAATCTCCTTTATCCTAACTACTATATCCTCTCCGTTGGTTGAAGTAAATAATAAGGCACAGGGCACAGGGCGT
>JASFKF010000001.1:0-27310 GCA_050118775.1 Syntrophobacterales bacterium | reverse complement strand
TTACATCCATCTCTCCCATATTACCCCTAATTCTGCAATTTTCGTCAAAACCAATTGACTTTAGTGCAATTCTCTCTATGCACTCGTCCGAAGATCCATAATCATCGTATAAAAACAAGTTGTTTTTCAATTCATATTCAAAATTACCGCTTGCTTCAATATAAAAATCTACTCTTGCTTCATATTCACATCCAGTTGGATGAGGTTCCTCGGCAAAGAGAGCCGAAAGGGCAAATACTCCAAGAATCTTGTAGAGAATCCAGATAAGTTTTTGGTGTTCACCATAAGTATTTAAAATCTTGAAGTTATAATCTCTTTTGAGAAGGGCCGCAAATTCAGTTGATATTTGGTGTTGCATAATCAAGCTCTTAAGGTTTGTCTCTTGCTCTTCAGATACTAGTCCGTCATAGTAAAGATTGTAATTATCAGCGGTCCTGAACATGGTATTCCCTCATCTGCCAGAGATTATGTAACCACACAAATACCAACCAGATTTACCCATGTCAAGGAAGATGGGAGAACCACACATTTTTGGGCGAACTCCTGAGACAAAAGAGATAATACCACCGTCCGATTTTTGGCTGGCGTGCATTTCAGTGGATATGATATTAGGGACAGACTTCAGGAAAACATCTGAAAAGGAAAAAGAAACCCTCAGGAGGTGGCTGGGATGAAAGTGGCAGCAGCACAGATGGACATAACCTGGCACGACAGATCAGCCAACCACGAAAAAGCCCGTCAAATGGCGGCGCAAGCAAAGAAAGCAGGAGCCGAGTTGCTCATCCTGCCGGAAATGTTTGCCACCGGGTTCTCAATGGATACTTCCATCACCCCTGAATCTTTGGACGGCCTCACCCCGACACTCCTTCGTACCTTAGCCCGTGAACTGGGCTTGGCAATGGTAGGTGGCTTTGTCTTGGCTCGGGATGAGGGTGGACCACAGAACGTGTCTCTCGCTGTGGACCGTAATGGCAAAGATCTTGCGCTTTACGCCAAAATTCACCAGATCGGTTTGCTGGGGGAGGACGAAAGTTACGAAGCCGGTGACTGGCCAGTTCCATTTAGTCTAGGAGAACTCAATGCTGCCTGTTTCGTTTGCTATGATCTGCGCTTCCCTGAATTGTTTCGGCTTGTGGTAGACAGATGTGAGCTAATTGTGATTATTGCTTCTTGGCCAGCTGTGCGTCAGCTTCATTGGGACTTGTTTTTGCAAGCTCGGGCCGCGGAGAGTCAGTGTTTCGTGGTAGGGGTGAATCGTGTAGGACATGGTGGCGATCTCAACTTCATCGGGGGCTCGGCCATCATAGATCCTCTTGGCCAGATTCTCGCTCACGGCGGAGATAAGGAGACCTTGATCTTGGCAGATATTGATCCGGCCAAAGTAGCCGAGGTTCGCTCTACTATGCCTTTTCTTAAGGACAGAAAGGGCCATTTGTTCAAGAAACTGGCCGAACTTTAACAGCTAGCAGCCGCTGCAACTAGGCACTAGGAACTAAGCACTAGGCACTACAAGAAGTGTATAACAAAGGGTATCATTGGTGCCTAGTGTCTAGTGCTTAGTGCCTAGTAAAAACTGGGGTGCCACTGTTCACGGATTCCCGCTATTAGTGACAGACGATGAAAACTTACTCTGTACCCTTTACCCGGTCATACTGGGTTGTGCCAGGAAAATTTCTCGCCGGCTATTATCCTGGTAGCAGAGATTCGGTAACGGCTCGGGAAAAACTGAAAAATCTTTTTGAACAAGGGATTCGCCACATAGTAAGTCTCATGGAGAGAGATGAAGAAAATTTCCAGGGAGAGCAATTTGTTCCCTATGAGGACCAGCTTCAAACCATGGCAAATGAAATGGACCTCCCCATAGAACTTGTGCACATGCCCATTCGAGATATGAACGTTCCTCCGGTGGAAGTTATGGTTTCAATCCTGGATGAGATTGATCGGGCCATGGAGCACAATCCCGCCGTTTATCTTCATTGTTGGGGAGGACGTGGCAGGACTGGCACAGTGGTAGGCTGTTACCTGGCTCGCCATGGAATGGCAGTGGGAGAGGCAGCCCTGGATCTGCTCGGCGAGCTTCGACGAAATGACCCCATCTCACATCTTCCGTCGCCGGAGACAGAAATACAGGCGGAATTTGTCCGTAAGTGGCCCAAAGGTAGATAACCGGCCTAAGCCAAACATTTCACCAATTGTCTGCTGCGACTACGGAGATGACCGTCCTATTATAAATGTTCTGCCATGGCCTTTAAGTCGAAGCCTTCACTTCGCAACCGGATGTCATAGTAGAAAAGGATCATGGCGATGGCAGTGAAAACCGTCGCCAGTGAGGTGGCTATCACATTGAGAATTTGCTGAAGGGTCAGAGTCAGTCCCCCGAGGCTCATGGGCAGAAACATTTGACTTAGCAAACCGGGCACTTGAAAGAGAAGGTGGATCCCCACCCCAATCAGAAAGCCTAGGAGCAAAATCAGACCGGCCTTGTTTTTTGGCCTTTTCCAAAATCCCTGCTCGGTGCGGGTATTCATTAGCTCTTTGCTGCGACGCAGGGCATTTCCCCAGCTTTTTCCCTCGAGAACCACGACTTTGTCCACCAGAAGCCAGTTGAGAAATAGGTGAAAGAACCAGATGACCCCGGCGAGAACCAGTACTATTGATAGTATTGCTGTAGTCGTGGTTGCGAAGCCCACTGCGGCGATGATGGGAACGAGAATTGCCATGGCTATGCCCAGTAATGCCGGCACCAGAAAGATCAAAACTCCCCAAAGAAACATGGTGCCCAAAAGTCGCCCCAAACGTGATCGCATGGCACCGTAAGAGCTGGCCAGCGAGGTTGCATGACCCAGATAGGTTTCGGAAACTGCATGGATTAGTGCCCCCTGGGCCCAAAATTGGAGAATCATCATTATCAGCACAGCTAGTATAACGGAGACCATCAATCCTATACCCATGCCCGCTGTCATACTTTGCTCCACTCCTCCTGTGACAAAAATCTGACTTCCTTTGTTGAATGCAAAGAAAGTTCCCTGGGGGATCAATAGAATGAAGAAGAACAGCAAAAAGTGCTGGCGCAAAAGGCGAAAAGAACGATCCAGGATTTCCCCAATTCCCATGGGATGAATCCCAATGCCGGGGTGGACCCGAGGCTTGGCCCTGCGCTCAATTCCACTGTAGGGTTTTGCCTCCTGCGGAGCAGCGGTTGCCCTCACCATCTCCGACCTAGAAGGGGCGACCGGAGCCGCGCTTGGAGGTCTAGCCGCTGATGCAGGATAAGCCGTGGTTGCCGATGCAGTAGAGGTGACCAACCTCAAAATAGCCCCTTTCGACTCGAGGAAACTTTTGACCTTTTCGGCCTGCTCTTCAGTGGCAGAGCGGGTTAATAGCAATGGAAGCCTGGCCAAGGCCCCGCGTATTTGCTCGGCGGTTTTTTTTGGAAAGATACTCTGGAGAGCAGCAACCAAGGCCTCTGGAGAGGCTCCTTGCTTGAGTCCTGTCACGCTTATAACGAATCTTTTGGCCTCTGCGCTGGCACCACTCTGAGTCATGGTTACCCCCTGCTCTTTTTGGGAAATGTCCCACTATACCTTAGCAATTTCTATTCCGGATTCGATTGTCATTGCTAAGTTTATGGCCGTCACTGCGCTACACGGTCATTTGGCTAAAGCCTTCATTCATGGCATGGGGCATGGGGCATAGAGCATGGAGTAAAGACCAAGGTTTCAGTGTTCAGACTTTTTGTTTTGTCTCCCTGACACCTGAAACCTGACACCTTGAGAATTGGTGCCTAGTACTTAGTTCCTAGTGCCTAGTTCCCTAGATGGCTCTTCTGGTTCTCTCGTAGATCCCGACGATTTCCTCGAGGAAGGACTCATCCGGGATATCACCTCCGAATGAAATACCCCATTTTTTCATCAAACGGCTGGTCAGGAGAAGGGCAAGCTCACGGCGGTGGGATGCGTCCATTGCCTGCCGTCTCTGGAGAAAAGACCTTATGACCTGGTATTGCTTGGGTTCAAGGGTCGAAACATGGAGTTCAAGCTCCGGAAGGTTCAACTTGGAAGTTGTGCGCAGGCGAGTTTTATCCATGGGCACGTTGCGTCTGCGTTCAACTATCACCACGGTGCCGGCGGCATAGTCTCCGATTCTCTGGCTGCGAGAACTCAGAAACATTACAAATAGTCCCAGGGGGTAAAAGCCCAGCAATATGTCCACCGCCCTTAAGATGTTCCGAATCGACGACTCCAGCCAGCCGATGGGCTGACCATTGACTCTGATCACCCGGAGCTTTTGCATTCTTTTTCCGGGGGTCTGCCCGCTCCATAAGGCTTCAAAAATCAAGAAATAGCCCAAATCCACAACCCCATAGGCAAGCACTCCCAGGGCAAAAAACCAGGTTTTAGGAATCGCTGCAAATATGCCGGTAGGATCGAATGCTGGCAGCCATCTAGCAAGAAGTAATATTACCAAAAAAATAAATAGGATAAAAAGACCCCTAACAATCGTGTCCAGTAAAAAAGCTGTAGACCGTGTGCCCAATCCGGCGAGTACGTAGCGAAAACCCACGTGCTCTGGGGTTTGAATTTTTAGAGTCTCTTTTGCTGTTTCCATCCCAGCAGCCTTTTGCTACCCTAGGGCCATGAGTCAATCCATCGAAAAGTTTATCGAGGCCAGAAGACCACGATGGGAGAGGTTAGAAAAACTCCTTCAATCCCTGGAAAGGGGTAAAGGGAGAAACTTGCAACCTTCGGACCTCCCCGATGTGGGCCGTCTTTACCGGGAGGCAACCGCTGACCTGGCTCGATTACAAGCCTTTCAACAGGAGGCGGGCCTCCCCGACGAACTGCTAGATTATTTGAACCACTTGGTGGCTCGGGCTCATGGCCAAATCTACCGCAGCCCTACCCCCGGCTGGACTAGATTGTGGAGTTTTCTCCATTCCACTTTCCCTCAAACTTTCAGGGCCACATGTTCCTGGACCCTAGCTGCCCTGGCAATCTTTCTTCTTGGCTGTGTATATGGTTTCGCTGCCGGCCTTATTGACGACACTTTCATTCCTCTGGTCGCCCCCCCTCATCTTATTCAACAAGTGGAAGGGGGCAAGGTCTGGTTCGACTCAATTTTGGCTGTCCGTCCCGTAGCCTCCAGCGTAATAATGACAAATAACATCTCTGTGACTTTTTTGGCCTTTGCTCTCGGAATAACCTTTGGTCTGGGGACCGTCTACATCATGGCCTTTAACGGGCTTTTATTGGGCACACTGGCCGCTTTGTGCCACCTGCACGGTCTAAGTGTGGATTTTTGGTCCTTTGTTCTTCCTCATGGGGTCATCGAGCTTAGCGCCATTTTTATAGCCGGAGGAGGAGGCCTTCTGCTTGGATCATCTCTTATCGTACCTGGCGATCTGTCAAGAAAAGAAGCTTTAACTCAGCGAGGTAGAAATGCTGTCCAGCTTATTCTTGGCTGCGTCCCTCTTCTTATCTTTGCAGGAGTTGTGGAAGGCTTTTTCTCCCCGGCTCACCTGCCTCCGTGGATCAAGTTTCTAACGGCTGGTTTGCTTTTTGTCTTTCTCCTTTGCTATCTCATGTTACCTGCAACTCAGAGCAAGCCTCGTCTTTTCACCTCCAAATAACGCTCCATTGTTCCTATTGACAGCTTTGAGGGGGGCAAATCCATGGCCAAGGCTCCTTTTTGCACCAAGCCCCCCAGAGCTTTACTCCTCTGGTGAAGGAGCTCTTGGAGTACAGCCCTCTCGTACACCCCTTGTACCTCAGTGGGCGGATCGTTCAACAATTCATCCCATTCCGACTCCCTGATGGCGACACACAGGGGCAGATGAACTGGTCTCAGCAGTGATACTGCGCTCAGAAGATTCTCTGAAGCTACTTCGTCGAGAAGATCCGTATAGATCACCACCAAACTTCGCCGCCGAACTTTTGACCGGAGCCAAAGAAGTGCCTGTTCGTACTGGGGTTCCACCAGAAGGGGCCGCAAGGACAGGGTTCCCTCTAAAATAAACTGTAGTTGTCCAACCGTTTTCTTGGGGGGAATAAAGGAGATAACCCGGTCGGCAAAGGCCAGAATGCCAGCCTGATCCCCTCCTACAAGTGCGGTGTGGGCTAGGTGAAGAGCTGCCTCCAGGGCATAATCCAGTTTTGTTTTCCCCTCCGACACCGCACTCATTAACCGGCCCACATCCAGCAATATCATCACTATTTGGTTTTTTTCCGTCTGATACTGCTGGACTATAGGGTGGTCGAACCTGGCAGTGGCTTTCCAGTGGATCTTGCGAGGGTCATCACCTTCCACGTATTCCCTCAAAGACTCGAATTCCCGTCCCTCGCCCCTCCATCTGGTTGGTTTGAGTCCCCGATGGGCCACACGCCTATAGGTGGCAAGGTCAGCGCAGCGTAGGGGCTGAAGACTGGGATAGACTTTTATCTCCTCCGATGCACTGATCCTCATGGGTCTGGATACTAGCCCCATAGGGCCCTCTACTCTTATGAAAAGTTTGCCGAAACGGTATTTCCCTCTTTCCGGAGGAACAACTGGATAATCAAGGCTCAAGGAAGATCTCCCCGGAATCACCGCCTTAAGGACTGGCGCAGCTTCCCATTCTGTAGGAGTTTGATCTCGCGCCCGCACTCTCCTGCGGGAGGGAAGGGTGTTCTTTAAGAGTATTTCTATACTGTTCTCTGTACCGATGGAGAAATGGCGCGGGCAGATTCTTTCTCCCTGGATTTCGCCACCCTTGAATGTCAGGGTGTAATCCACAACAGACATAACCAGGATTCCAAGATCCAACCCAAAGACCACCTTCCAGTTCAGCAGAGCAGCAAATCCAACGCCCAGGATCATTAGACACAGGGTAAGATTAGTGGGAATCGGAAATCTTTCCCAGGGTTTCTGTATTTGGCTTTCCGTCCTCATCGTCTGTTATTTTTGTCTGACCTTTCTAACTCTCACAGAGCTCACAAATAGCGCATAGCGCAAAGAGCATAGCGTATAGCGTTTTACAATATTACCCGCAGTAATAGTTGTTTCGATTGAAAGGATTGAGCAATTTCCATCTTGCCCTGGCTAATTTTAAATATCTCCAATGGATCTGAAGTTACGCTCTGCGCCTCGCGCTATGCGCTTGGCGACTTTCTCAAGGGCTCGAGAGACCGCAGGGATTGACTGCAGTCAAGCCCAAGAGAGCGGGCGAGAGATTGTTACGAAGGAAGGTGGCTAATGCGACCTACCTCGGTACGGGGATGCCATCCAGAATCTGCGAAAGGACCCGGTCAGGCGTCAGTCCTTCAAGTTCAGCCTCTGGCCTCAAAATCACCCTGTGCCTGAGAACAGCTGGAGCCATCTCCTTGACGTCGTCTGGAACAACAAAGTCCCTCCCCCGTACAGCGGCCAGACACTGGCTTGTTCTAAGCAGGGCTATTCCTCCCCTCGGGCTAACTCCAAGATGGAGATGAGGAGAGCGTCGCGTCCCTGTTAGCAACTTTTGCACATAAGCCACAATGCCCTCCTCCACTCGCACCTGGCTCACTCTTTGCCGAAATCGAACAACCGTGTCCCCTCCGGCCAGTCTACCTATTCCCCTCCCCTCCAGGTCGTGGGGTTCTGACGAGGTCCCATATCTGGAAAGTATTTCGCGCTCCTCGCTTTCTGCAGGGTAATGCAAAACTATCTTCATGAGGAAACGATCCAGCTGTGCCTCTGGAAGCGGGTAAGTTCCTTCCTGCTCTATGGGATTCTGGGTTGCCACCACCATAAAGCTCTCAGACAAAGGCAGTGTCTTGCCGTCAATGCTCACCTGCCTTTCTTCCATAGCCTCAAGTAGGGCGGACTGAGTTTTGGGTGGTGCCCGATTGATTTCGTCGCCCAAAAGAATCTCGGTGAAAATTGGACCCTGGCGAAGGTGAAAGGTCCTGCTTTGTAAATCAAAAATTTGCGTTCCCAAAATGTCGGCGGGCATTAGATCAGGGGTAAACTGAATTCGGGTGAACTCAGCCTTGAGGATGAAAGCCAAGGTTTTGGCCAGAAGGGTTTTGGCCAATCCCGGAACACCCTCCATTAAGACATGTCCTCTTGCCAGGAGACCCACCAGCAAGTGAGTAACCCCCTCCTGTTGCCCCACGATCACTTTCGATATCTCAGCTGAGATTCGGTCCGCCAACTTTTTCACTTCTGCCGGCATTTTCCACTCCGTGGCGCAATGCGCTTATGGCATTGCGCGTAGCCTTAGGATAGCTTTTATTCACTCATTGGATTCATTACTCTTTTTCAAATGGTCCGTCATAAGTACTAAGTTTGAATACTTAGTCCCAGCTTTCTACTTTGAAGATATTTTCCTCGCTCTGCGCCGAGCGCTTGGCGCTATGCGACGTGAGTCGCTCTCCTGCGAGCCTGCTCCAAGGCCGAGTAAAGCCCACGGGAGAGATTTAGAAGCTCTTTTTCTGTGGTGTCTGGTATTTCTAGCTGCTGTCGTGCAATCAGCAATTTATTTCGAAGGTTGCGCTCCCTGTGGACCAGGATACTTTTTGCTTCCTCTTCAATCCAACGCACCATAGCATTTAGAGCCAGGACTCGCGCCTTCGCCCTCTGGTACAGCTGTGCCATGGCCCGCACATGCTCAAGAGAGCAACTACGCTCCTGCTGTAATAGCGGTCTGGGAGGCCCAAAACGTCTTCCCTTGCTGGCCCAGAGCACAAGGAGAACTAATATTGCTTGCAACAGGGGTATTAGAGCTCTGGAACTAAAGAGGTGTGCCAGCACCGATGTCGCCCTGCCATACCCATGGTGATATTCATCGATGAGCAATTCCCCATTGCCAAGGTGGGCCAGCATTAGATTAAGGGCAAGCCGAGCGTGGTCCCCCTCTCGCAGCGACCCATTAGAGAACAAACTGGGATCGGAAAGACCGATAACCCGCCCTTCACCTTCATCTAAAACCATGAGTAGTCCGGTTCCGCCGCTCCTGACATGTACAACACCTTGCGGGCGTGACGAACTGAGGTCAGGATGGCCATTGTAATCAAGGGTCTTAATCCCCTGTGTGTAAGGTCCAGCTTGGAATTGTAGAGGCTCTTTGTTATCTTGCAAGTGCTGCATAACAAACACCGGCTGCAACTCAAACCCCATGTTTAACCAGAACAAATTTGGCTGTCTGCCTATGAGAACGAAAGTCCCTCCATTGGCAACCCATTCTTTGAGCGTCTCCAGCTCCCCTTTGGTTGGACCGAGTTCGGGCTCTACCATCACCAGCACCGATGCTTCGGCTGAAAGGTCGTTAAGTGTTCTCTCCCATCTTCTAACCGGCAGGTTCAGATTATGAAGCCAGAGATAAAGCGCCTTGTATCCCCCAGCTGCGGCGCTGTATGTCGTTCTCCGTTCATTTTCCTTGTTTATCCCTCTGGACTCTAATGCCACTAGCCCGTAGGCAACCAGGAACAGTAAGACCCCCAAGACTCCCGCTTTCCACCAATTGGCACGTCCCCCACTGCTCATGCCAAACCCTCCATGCTCTTAGCCCAGTATTCACAGTCTTGGAATTCTTGCCGACCTGGCTGTCTCAGCCCATACCACGCCAGTTCGTAGCTTTCGATCAATCTTTGGAGTGGTTGGCGCCTGTCGCTGTTGCCTGCAATTCGGGCGAGATGTTCTCTGTTGGTGGCCTCTGGCTCATAGAGCCACCATCCCTTTTGGTGGCCTTGCACCAAAACCGAAATAAACAGAAATCTAATGGCTTCCCGAAAAGCCCCTTGTTGAGCCTTTTTGTCAGCCTCATCCCGCCATTCTCGCCAGCCTTTGTCAGAGGATGTTTGGATCGAGGTCGGCAAGTCTAGCCGCGGCTGCCGCCAGCGCCAACCCACTGGACCAAACAAACGGATTATCCAAATGATGAGGATTGTCGCCAGCACCAGCAGGATCCCGTAACCAACGTAGAAGATCCATTCCCCCTGGATTCCGCCCAAGAATTTAAAATGCTCCTTGAGCCATTTGCCCAAGGCAGCTATGAACTCCCGCAGGTATTTTTGCCAAATAGGAGCCTTTTTTTTGGCAAGCTTGTTGAACTCTTTGCCGCTATATATCTTGTCCAGAAGGTTTTTGCACTCCTCCCAGTTGGCTTTTTCCTCAAATTTCCCTCTAGCTTCCAAGGAAATCTGCTTCAATAGAGTCTTTTGATAAGCGATAAAGTCATCCCTACCCTCTGGACTATTTTCAGCCTCCTGAATCCAGCGCAAAAAATCTTCACGATCAACGAGGTAGCCATCTCCACTATTATCTTGGACCACTAGATTGGGGGGAAATCTCTCGTTGAACCAATAACTTTCCTCAGACTGCAATTTCCCCTCTCTTTGTTCTAAGAGCGCAACATAGTCTTGGATCCTAGAGCGATACTCAGCCGCCGGAATTTCCGTTGCCCTGAGCTTTGCGTTTAGAAGGAAAAATAGGGCCAGAGTCGAGATCCAGAATGTGAGGTATTTTTTCACCGTCATTGTTTGTTTAAGGGGAAAAAACGTCCTTGTTCTATAGCCCTTTGGCACTCCTAGCCCGAATTTTTCATGAATCCCAGAGATTCGCGAATAATGCAGGCTAGCTGCCATAAGTAGTGAAGCTTAATGCAACTTTCATGCGACCTATGAAAAAGTCAGATGGGGATGGGGGATTTGAGATGCGAGAGTGCATAGAGCATGGAGCATAGGGCATAGAGTAAAAAGACAGAGATCAGAGGTCAGAAGTCAGGAGACGGCATAAAGCAAGTAATATAAGCTCTACTATATTCTGTAGGAGCAAGCTTTGCTTGCGATTTGAAGGCTTGTACCTATTACAATAAATGACAGCGAAGCGTACTGACGCCGAAGGCATATGACGGCGCAGCCAAGTGACCAAATCGCCCTGTATCTTGCTCCTTGAGCCGTACGCCTCACTGGCTATTGGATCTTTTGATTTGAAATTGCGGATTTGGGACTTGAGATTTGTTGCTAGGCCTCGGTTCATTAATCGTTGGTGAGAGCAGCCCCGTTGCTGCCGTTATTTTGGTTGTCAATGTCAACATACACAGGTTTTTGGGGGTAGATGATGAGCCGGTCACCTGGATGGATGGTCTCTCTGGGGTTCAGGCGATTCCAAATTATAAGAGAGGCCAAGGGTACAGCAAATCGCTCGGCAATGGCGGTAAGGTTGTCACCTTCTTTTACGAAATAGATTCGCTCCTGTTGGTTCGAGGACCACTGCCTTACTAGATTCCCATATCGAGCCTGAAAATCCCCAGAGTCGCCCTTTGGAATCAGTATGGTGTAGTTTCCCTCTGCCAGATAGTGTCCTCTGATTTCGGGATTCAATTCCTTTATGGCTTTGAAAGTGCTTTTGGCTGCCTTGGCAACAATTCGGACTGGAGTCTCGTCGGCACATTCAATGCTAACCTGATCAAAGTGGAAGGGGGGGTAGTAGTCTTCCTCAAGAAGATAAAATCCATATTTGGCCGGGTCCTCTAAAATCAGCTTTATTGCTATAATCCTAAAGATATACCGTTGGGTTTCCAGGGGAAGATAGAGGTGAAAATAGTCGTTATTCCCCTGCTCGAGGATTTCGGACATGAGCCCTTCTTCCCCCATATTGTAAGCTGCTGCTGCCAGAGCCCATGAGCCAAAAATCTCGTGGAGATCCCTCAAATACCTAGTTGCTGCCCTGGTTGAAGCAAAAATGTTCCGCCTCTCATCGATACGATTATTTATTATTAAACCGTATTTTTGCCCGGTGTATCTCATAAACTGCCAAAAACCCACCGCTCCTTTTCTCGAGTGGGCGTGAGGTCTCAGGGCGCTCTCAGCAATGGCAAGATATTTCAAATCGTCCGGCATCCCCTCATTTCTGAGGACCTCCTCGATGTGCGGCAGATATCGTGTTGAACGCTTTAGCCAGAGAATGACCTGGGGCCTGTTCCACAGGGAAAGGAGGAGTTCTTTTTCCAGTCGCTCTCTGACCTGTTGCTCTCCAAGAGGTACTTCTTCTCCACAAAACTCAATAGCCGTGGCTAACTTGAGCGATGTTATAAGTGAGGGAAAACCGGAAGGCTCAAAGGGATCCGCATAAACCTTGGAAAAAGAAAAAATAACTGCAGCCAGCAGGAGCAGGGACTTCCACTTCATTAGATTCACCTCTTTAAGATCAGAACGTGCTATCAACTCCGGTTTACGCTACGAATTGCAAACTTTATAACACAAAGTATGCCAACCTTTCCATTGGAAGACTATGGTAGAGGGGTCAGATCTTCATTTATCATTTAACCCTGATGAAAATGTGATCTCATTACTTTGTGGTTGATTTGGTATCCTATTCCCACCGATTTAAGGTATTATAATAATTTATTCGTGAGGCGGCCCAAGTTATTCTCTACGGGCAAAGACAAGGAGAAATGGCCATGAAAACAAAAGACGTCGCCCGTGCAGTGATCTTGGTGGCCATTGCGGTCGCTTTGTCCCCCCTTTTTATCCCCGTGGGCATTTCCAAGTGTTTTCCTGCCCAACACATGGTAAATGTACTCGGCGCGGTCATGCTGGGACCGGCCTACGCCGTGGCTATCGCTACTATAGCCGCCATAATCAGAAATATTCTTGGTCTCGGAACTCTTCTGGCCTTTCCCGGTGGCATGTTTGGTGCCTTGCTGGCAGGGTTTGCCTACCGGTTATTTAGAAACATCTATCTAGCCGGGTTGGGGGAAGTAGTGGGCACCGGGATCCTGGGTTCCCTTGCCAGCGTCTGGATCGTGGCTCCTCTTCTCATGGGTAAGACTATGGCCCTTGCCACCTTGATGGTGGCCTTCAGTGTGAGCACTATTGGAGGCACTATTATTGGGGTCATAGCCTTGAAACTTCTCCGCAAAGGGGGCATTTGGGAGCCGTGATTCGTTTGAGCGACATAAGATACCGTTATCCTCGGTCTGGGTGGGTGCTGCAAGGAATCGACCTCTCCGTGGACAGTGGTGAGTATCTGCTCATTGGAGGAGGTAATGGCTCTGGAAAATCCACCCTTGGCTATACCTTCAACGGTCTCATTCCCCACCACTTCGGCGGCATGCTCCAAGGCTCCGTTACGGTTGCTGGTCTGAATACTTTGGAGCTGAATGTTTCCGATCTCTTCGCCCACGTTGGTCTTGTGCTGCAAAACGCCGATGCTCAACTATTCAACAGCACGGTGGAAGACGAAATTGCCTTTGGTCTGGAAAGTTTGGGTGTGCGAGGACCCGAGATCGCCGAGCGTATCAGGGAGATCTCGGTTACTCTGGGGCTCGAGGATCTGCTCGGTCGATCACCTGTGACTCTTTCGGGAGGTGAGAAGCGTCTTGTGGCCGTAGCCTCGGTGCTCGTTCTGAACCCATCTGTCCTCCTACTTGATGAACCTTACGGCGACCTTGATTGGGCCGCCAGCAAAAAAGTTCGCCAAACCATCCTGGAAATCAACCAAAGTGGCCAGACTGTCATAGTCATTGAACAAAGATTGGGAAATTTACTCGAGGACACCACTAGATGTCTCATCCTGGATCAGGGGAAGATTCTTTACCAGGGGATTCCGCAACACGTTCACCAGGCGCTTTCTAGAGCAAACCTTCTGCCTCAGTACTCCAAAAGGGAAAACAAGCCAGCAGGAAAGGAGCCCCTTCTCACTGCACGAGACCTTTCATACCGGATTGGGGAAAAAGAAATCCTCACTGGTGTATCTTTCGATCTCAGAAAAGGGGAGAATGTTGCCCTTATCGGAAGAAACGGCTCGGGAAAGACCACTCTGCTCAAACACTTTAATGGCTTGCTGAACCCCTCGGCGGGAAAAGTCACATTTCTGGGGGAAGACATACGGGGTAAATCCCCTTCTGAGATGGCAGCCCATGTGGGGCTCTCATTTCAGAATCCCAACGATCAGTTTTTTAAATACCGGGTGAAAGATGAGGTCTTGGTAGGTCCCAGAAAACTCGGCAAATTGCGCCACGAGTGGATCAAGGAGATGTGGAACGTTTTTGATCTTTACGGGATTCTAAATAGATCCCCCTACCGCCTCAGCGAGGGGGAGAAAAAGCGAGTATCCCTTGCCTCGATTCTGGCCATGCGACCAAAACTTCTTATCCTGGATGAGCCGACCTCAGGACAAGACGGGCGCTTTCGAGAGGCTCTGGCCAACCTTCTGGCTGAACTTGAGAACCTGGACTTCACCCTCTTGATTGCCACTCACGACCTGGAGTTTGCCCATGCCATCGCTGACAGATGGATAGTCCTACATGATGGTAGAGTAGTTGCCGACGGATCACCTGAGGATCTCTGGGGTGATGAACGTTTGATTCAACTAGGAGCCTTGCCCCCGCCCGAGGATAAAAACTAGGCACTCGGCACTTTTCGATTTCGGATTGCGGATTGAGGACTTAAAAAGGCGAATGGTAATTCGAAGTACGAAGCACGAACAAATGGAAAACTGGATGTGAGATGTGAGATCTGAGATGTGGGATAATAAATCTCAAGACAAGTATTCAATCTCACATCCCACATCTGTTCAGAAGGATTTAACTCTGCAATGACTCGCTTGGATCCGAGAACAAGACTCGCCCTGGGGTTGATGGCTATAGCAGCGGTCTTTGTCGCCAGGGAGCCGGAAACACTCGTTGTCGAGTCAATTATTCTATTGGCTGCACTGCCATTGCTCAGGATGGGAAAGGAGTGGGCCCATTCCTTTCGTTACTTCTGGCCAATGCTCGGGCTGGTTTTTGTCATCGCTTTTTTCTCCTTTAACCTCCAGGTGGCTTTGTTGCTTTCTATACGGCTGTTCAATCTCTTGACCGTATCATTTGTCTTTTTCCGAACCGTCAGTCCAGAGGAGCTGGGTGCTACGCTAAATAAATTAGGGGTCTCTTACAGCTTTGCTTTTATATTAACCACCGCCATGCGCTACGTGCCCTTGATAAGGCAGAAAATCCGCAACATCATTGACGCTCAGAGTTCCAGGGGAATCGATCTCAGGCCAAGACTAAGAAATGTCGGCAATTTCTTGGCATTGCTCATGCCTTTGTTGGCTCAATCTTTTGTCTTGTCTGACGAACTTGCCCTGGCTATGGAATCTCGAGGCTTCGGACGGAAGGGCAGGTCTACTCGAAGGCAATATGATCTTACTTTTTGGGACTGCGCTTTGATGGTCGGGGCCCTGGTGCTGCTGGTAATTTTCGCCTGGTGGGAAAGAGGATAAAGTCAGCTGGCAACTGGGATTCCTAAATGTTCAAATATGCAATAACGAGAAAACCTGGACAAGACTTCGCTCATGGTATAGCCACTTCCAATTTGGGAACACCCAGCTATGAACTGTTACTAGAACAGCACTCCGCTTACCTCGAGACGCTGAGAGCTCTCCGGCTTGATGTTATTGTGCTGGATCCCTTACCGGGTTATCCCGATGCTTACTTCGTAGAAGATGTCGCAATAGTAACACCAGATGTTGCAATAATCACAAATCCTGGAGCTAGCAGCAGAAGAGGCGAAGCAGAGACAATTGAATCTACCCTTGCCAACTACCGAGAAACTTTCCACATAAAGGCTCCCGGTACAGTTGACGGCGGGGATGTACTTATGGCGGGGACACATTTTTTCATCGGCATCTCCGGCCGCACCAACAGGAAGGGAGCCGAGCAACTTGCCAGAATTCTTGAGGCATACGGCAAGGCTTTGACAGTGGTTCCTGTGTGTTCAGGACTGCACCTCAAATCCAGCGTCAATTATGTTGGCCAGAACACTCTATTGATGACTGAACTATATGGGAATCTCGATCAGTTCAGAGAATATGATAAGATCGTTGTGGATAAATCTGAGGAATATGCCGCCAACACGCTCTTGATAAACGGCTCTCTCATAACTCCTAGGGGATTCCCTAAAACTCGGAAAAAGCTTCTAGCCTTAGATCTCAATATTATTGAGTTGGACGTCAGTGAAGTGCGCAAAATGGATGGAGGCCTAACCTGCATGTCTGTTAGGTTCTGATTTGATTCTTTCCCGCAGATATTTAAGTTACCTGATCAAGAGCTTGGTTCAAGCTATCATTTGAAGATGGCAACTTTTTCGGCATTCTATTTCTCAACAGCTATAGCAGATAGTACAACTTCTAGACGGTTAAGGATAGGCACCACATCGTGCAGCAAGCTCAACAGAAAAAGCGCTAAATTGAAATGCTAATCTGCGCTTTTTTATTATGCACCAAATCGACTAGGGATAGCAGAGTTGTGTGTTTTGAGTATTGCCCACCCGGATTGTGCTACGGCACGTGTATCTTTGACCTCTAGGTCTAAAATCAATCACGCGTTACCCGCGGCAATTCCATAAAATGTGCTTCCCGGAATAAGTCTTTGGGTCTTGATTCTCTTAAAACCACTTCCCTCTAACTCTGTTGTCAACTCATCGATGTCAGGCAGAGGTGCCAGTCCTTCGAGAGAACTATTAACCATATTAAGATTTGCCGCTCCAAGGTCCTCGCCATTACTCCGCAAAAATGTAGAGATAGCTAATGTGCCATCAGGGGATAGCATTGAATGAAGTATCCGTAGCAATTCAATGCGTTTTTCAGAAGTGAAATAATGAAGAATATTATAGAGTGTAATAAGGTCAAAAGATCCTTCGATACCTTCAGGAGGGGAACAAATATCTCCCTCCATAATCATGAACTTATAACTCAGTCCCCAATCTTCTATGTTTTGCCTGGCTTGCTCAACTACTGCCACATCTATATCAATACCGATACCAGTTGCATTTGAATTGACGTTAAAAATACTTTGCAGGAACAGTCCTGAACCACACCCAACATCAAGGACTCTCATTGATTTTCTGCCGGAAACAATGTCTGCTGTAAAATGCCTAATAAACGGTTCACCTATTTTTGAGAATCTTGCAACTACATCTCCGATTTTTTCGAGATCATCACCAAGCGGAGCCCCGTGTATACGATCAGCAGCATTACGATATGCTGAACTATAATAGGTGACATTTGCCTGAATCATGGCTGTTAGCATATCGCCTTCGTTGCCTGCTAGCGCTCTGGATCGTTTTCCCTTAATACTATATAAGCCATTTGCGAATGCGAGTTCTTTCGCTGAAAGCCCAACATCTAAGAGTGCTTCAAGAAGCTCCGGGCGCTTCACATTTAGCTTCTGAATCAAGTCATCCTTGGAGGCAGGAGTAGATAGAGCTTCAATTAAACCTGATTCATGCGCAGCATACATAAAATGCATTCTCACGAGAGCCTGCCAATCTCTCATGATCGGAAATAGACCGGGTATTTTCATTGTCCGAAGCACTGTAATTAGATATTTGAGTTTCATAGTGCTGGCTCCGCTTTCTTATACTCTGTGATACATATACGTGGTCCGCCTCAGCCAATTAAGACCAGACCGCAAACCGTTCCCAGCGAGGCCTCATTCCGACCGGCATCCTGGCTGATCCGGCTCATGGTCCAGCCAGCCACCTGCATCAGCTTGGACACGTTGATCCCGAAACCTGACATGGAAGGTCGGGCACGATGAGGATTACGGCATGCTTCCCCCTCCTTTAGCACCCGGCAGTGAGTGTAATCGTGGCAAAAGAGCCGTTTGCAAGAACCTCCTGCGTAGGCTCTTGAGCGTTGGTATCCCATCTCGACGGCTGATAGCTCAATAAAGGCGGAGATCTCATGGAGCGCCCTGAATACTTCGCGGCGGTCACTCGAAAGCAGGATTTCTGAGGAGACATCGATCTTAAAGACCACTGCTTTTTCAAACTTTTTCAGCAGCTTAATAAATCCGGACGGTCCGGCAACATGCGGCGGGCAACTGGCCGAGAGCCCGTAGTTTTCACAACGAGGTTCTTTACATAAATTTGCCAAGTGGTCCTCAACGGAAATGTCGCTTGTCGATATAACCTTAGCACTGCCCGCACCTAATTCACTCGCCAGTTTAGTCAGTTTTTTCAAATCAGCAGAGTATCTTTGTTGCCCGTACTTCATCTCCGCTACACTCTGTATCAATATCAGAATAGAGCCCAAGTCGACCTCTGCCGGCCACTTGAGGTAAAATTAGTGATTTTCTTTGTCCCTGTTCCTGAAAGATTATGCTTCTGCAGGATGAGCACTTACCTTTAGTCTCATCCGTCCATATTTCAACTTACGCACCTCATTGGGGCAGGAATACGATTTCGGTATGGCTTTCAGATTCTGCTCTATACCTGGACATTTGAAATCGATTTTTATTTTCACCAAGTTCTTCTCCCCATCTCCGTCTAATGACTATTAGCTGATCCCCATTCAAATTTAATCCTTATTGCCACCCGTGCCTCAAAGCGAGCTTTTCAAACATTATCGTAAGCCCGGTAGCAAGAGTATAGATGGATTCGATGTTGAGATTCTCTTCCGCTGTTGAATCAAAAAAGATATTGAGATTAGATTCGAGTCCATCTTCCGGTTCCGGCTTCCAGTAACAGATCAGAATGGGCACTTTCGGTAGGGGATGCAAAACAAGTGAAATATCAGAGTTGTAATGATTTTCAACTTGCCTGCCGTTGAAAAGTCTAATCATGTCCTCGAAGAGATCCGTATAGGTATCAGCAACTTTTTTTAGGGGTTTTTCACATCTCTGACCAAAAAGCCGATACCATGTTTTCCCCTCTTTCAATTCCCTGAATGGGACCCATTTTCCAGAAACAGGGATTCCCGCACCATTTATTATGTAGTTGAGCGCTGGTATCGTTATCCATGAATGGACGTGAATTTCTGTTGTAATGTTTCCTTTTGAATCGACACTGAAGTCCTTGCCAAGAATCTTGATCGTCAATTTCCCGTCAGAGAATTTTGCCTTTAATTTCTTTGCTGATGAAGAAAGATCTATGGTGGTAATTTTTCCTTTCAGCTGCTCCATTGCTTGTTCCGCTTCCTCTTCAAGGGTCATTTCACTGCCGGCTTTCCCACCATAGCGCTCAATTATTTCGCTCTCCAGGCTGGGGCACTCGGCAAGCTGTTTTTCACCCTTGAACACGGCAGCAGCAAAGGCCAGACATGTCGGTTCGTCGCACTTCCTGCAATTTGACTTATCCAGTATCTTGAAGATTTCCATGATATTATTTAGCTGGGACACGCGGTGTTCCTCCTATTTTCAGGCTTTAATAGAACAACAAACGTTCCCCTAAATGGATGGAAAAGTAGCGTAGTAGATTTCTTCATGACTTGTTTACATCTGAATGAAAAATATCACCCATTTGGGGAATAAATGTTCTTTTTCTCTCTCATTGGCTGGCAAGGTGCCGAGATAAGGTACCTTCTGACCCTATGACGGCAACAAAGTATAAACCATTGAGCGATTCTGTATAAGAGTCAAGGGAACGGCAATTTTGGAGAATAAATTATACTATATCAATATCCTAGCTGGGCTCGACCACCAATCATAACAAGACATAATGAGGATAGCGCCTGCCTCACGTTCATCGTGCTTTGCATTGCCATGTGCCTTGAGCCCTTTGCCTTTACTTCGCCTGGTCTGACCCCAAATCACTATTGGGGAACGCATCAGAGATGCCCGGATCGCAGGGAAGATCTAATGGTTGACGTGCCATGGCTTCCAAGACCTCGGCGGGGAAATCCCTCATGTACGGGCTATTTCGATATATCTTAGTGATCAGATCGCGATTTACCAGGTAATCGTAGTCATCGAATCGCCGAGAAACATCCCCTGCTAGGAGGGCCTGCATGTCGAGTTGCTTGACTTGCGTGGCACAGCTGAAATCAAAAGTATTCAAATCAAAATACCGGATCAATCGATGCCCCCGCGTGAGAAAATGGATACACTGGTTTTTGATATCATAGACGATACTCCAACGAGTTAATTCAGCCTGAGCCACCGCAGTCAGTATTTTGAAGGCATAATCAACCGCCGGAAGGGCTGGATCGTAATCCTGTAGCTTTCTACCAACCCTTATAAAGCGCCAGACTGAATCGTAGGTGTCGAACACTGGAGGCCGCCCCCTATGCCAGTAACGCAGTGATTTGGCATAGGTGGTGTTGGTCAGGGCCCTAACAGAAAGGAGGTCACCCCGGTGGTATTCCATCACACCGTTGATAAACTCAATAGTGGCGCAATCTCCACTGCGGTCCGCCACCAGGTAATGATGACCTGGGGATCTGGACGGTCGGATTCTGATTTGGGCATCGCTGGCAATCACTTCCTCAACGGTACGGTGCATATCAAGTTGATACTGAACCCATTGCAGACCTCGCAAGGTCGGTCGATGGTCCCGTGCCGGATAGCGGGTCTCGCCAAGAAACAGGGCTTCCACCACCAAGCCTTTTTCATTCATACCTCCCAAGGGCATTTCCCTGCCATGCTGGTTAAATGTGACGCTGCCGTAACGAGCTGTCCAGCGGGCAGGTTGCCCGTGCTTGGATGGATCAATCATCAGGGCATCTTTGCTGGTTTGTCGCTTGTTGACATATATCAAGCCCTCCTCGAAGTACCAATCTAAATTCTTGCCCAGTATCTGAAACGACCCTTCTTTAAGATAAAAAGCCGTACATGCCGACAGGGGCAACGGAGCCCCCAGGAATGAGATCGTCACCGATATCAGTGTGAAGATAATCAGTAGTCTCATTGTCTGATCCCTTCACATGCGAATTGCCTCAGTGATATAAAAGCGAAAATAGTTAAAATAAACAACTTGAGCTGGAATTGAAGCTTTTTGTTTTCTTCAGGATATACATATTTCATTTTTTCGGCCTTAATAGAACAACACATGGTCCTATAAATCGACAGAAAAGTGGTCGAATGCAGTTCTTTATAAATATGGCTGCTGACTTATGATTAAAAAAATCTCCAATGTGGGTGAGTGATGCTCTAAATTCAATGATCCGAACTAAGGTTGTGTTTTTCCAATCCAGTTCATTACAGGAGTAAGCCATATTTTTTCGGGCTTGAAGAAAAGTGCATGACCACCTTCGCTTTCCAATCTTATTTCAGTGCTCGAGAAACCCTCTGAAGCCAGCGAGAAGACTATGTTGCAGCTGCTAGCAACTGAATCGGAAGAGGCATAGATTGAGAGAAAACGACCTTTGAGGGTTCTGTAATCTGGGTATACATCCAAGAGCGGTTTTATTTCACAGCCTGCCATTACAACGAAGTTGACTTTGGGGTTTCCTACTTTTGAAGCAACGCAAAGAGCGATGACACTACCTTTTGAATGCCCTGCGACCGTGATGTTATCGGGTGGGACGCCCGCATCCAGAAGGGTCCTGATTTGACCTACAATTTTCTCTGCATATACACAGGGGATGATTTCTCCAGACCGGATCTCGCTTATCACGGTAAAACCACTGTCTGCAAAAGCATTCAGAAGGTCGTAGTATTTACACGCCCCATCCGGACCGTTTTTTTCCACGTAATAATTGTGGACAAAGAGGAGGTATTCTGCCGAGGAATTAATATTGGTGGGCATATCATATGATACTTGCCTTGCAGAAGCTGGTGACACAGAACCTATCATGGACAGGGCGAGGAAAATTAATGAGAGTGAGGCCAAAAAATCGTCTTTAGAGAGTAGTCGCTTCATCGTATCTCCTTTTCAGTGTCAATTAGGGTGTCATTTTGATTCTTTTCGATCAAGGGGGGCCAAAGGAATCTTGGTAGCCTCAAGTGCCTTTCTTGTTGCCTCTAGTCCCGCCAAGGAAAAGCGGGTTATGTGATCGACCAGTTGCCCCAGATACTCCTGCATGCCAGGACGGTCAGGGTTGAGGCGGAGGTGGACAGACCAGTGGGTGTCGTAATACAGGATCTGGCCGATAATGGAGCAGTCGCAATCCCGAACCACGTCTTCAGGAGCATCATGGCCAATGATTTCCCGAATGATGGAGCGGATCTCGTCGGTGTCGTCACGGAGAAGCTGGTAGACCTTTTCATCCAGTTCTGGGGTGGTGGCACGGGTCATTTCCCTCAGGAAAATCTTGCGCAGATCAACCAGAAGCTCATTAAAGCTAGAGGTGTCTTGATCACTAAGCATCTCATCGCATGAGCTGGGGTCTTGTTCACTCACGCCGAAGGTCCACCGGCAGACTCTCTCAATATAGTGGCGCAACCTTTCGTCAGGGCTCTGGCCCTCCTGCTGCCTGGATTCCTCCTCACGCCTAAACTCCTGGCCTTTTTTAAACATCATTTCGAGGATGGACCTGTAAAGGCTCTCTTTGCCTCCGAAGTAATAATTCACCGCAGCCACATTCGCACCAACCTGGAAGCAAATATCCCTAACCGTTGCGCTATCGAACCCCTTGTCGGCAAAGACCTTAATGGCCGCACACAACAGCTTTTTCTTGGTGTTTTCTTTCACTGAAGCAGACATATATTACCCTTTTGCCTGAGTTAAAACATAAGATTTAAACAGCAGTTTAATACTAATGTTTCATGATGCTGAAATTTTGTCAAGATGTTTTTCATTAAGATTGCTCATAACGGTCTTTCCGGAGTTATTGTGCGTTGGGGCAAGGGATGATCTTGTACCCAAACAATACATCTAAAAGCGGTAGTTAGCAGAAGAATGTATCGATTACTCAAATCGGGGAGACACATTCCAGCTTGCAAAAGGCAGGTGCAAAATGATGCTTGTGACGAATTGATCTAAACCACTAGAAGATTGCAGATAATATCTCTACCGTCGAAAGGGTATTTACGAATGCTCGGACAAGATATGGTGATAAGTCTCTGGAAACGGCAAGTTTCTATCTCTTGCCAATACCTAAACTTGGCGAGGATTGAAGGTATGAGGAGCATATCTAAAGCTCTCTGAATGTCTCTCGATGATGAGAAATGTAACCCCATCTGGATAACGGTCAAAAAATGGACAAGCAATGAAGCTTAACCTTTGAATCGAAAGTCATCAAAGGACCAAAAACAAAAGGCCCCTCGAAAGGGGCCTTTTCTTGTTTTTGTAGTAGTCCTGTAGTTGCTTAGGTCTACAACAATTGCTGAGACTGAATACAGCAAATCAATCAAAGATGGGATCTTTTACTAGTGAAGGCAGCACGGGAATAATCGTAAGCCGTTAGATTTTGCAGATAAGGTTTGGAGATGTTAAGAATTTCGTCTTTGTAATACTCAACAGCTATAGCAGCTATGTTTATATCCGACATTTAGAGACAACTACTATATTTGGTAGCGGACTCTCGAAGGATAGAGTGGGGATTAAAGTATGCAATACACATCTTCCGAAACAACAAGGCAGAGTGATTCTCAACCCTGCCTTTTATAGGATATTCAACTCAATTTACGCTTTGCGTATTAACTCCCTTTAGGGATAATGTCGATGACCCTAATATCCTGCTCACCTATAAATGTATCACCATCAGTGGTGTATCCATTCAACACGAGCGTATTGTAGTCATCTATTATCAAGCCGTCTAAGGTCTTTATCTCATCCATATCGAACTTAGCCACAAAGTTGCCCCGTGCATCTGCCTTCCAGTATTTGATTGCAACACCGTTGAGATATACGCTCGCTCCTTCCACTGCACTGTAGGCAATATCCGTATGAACCGTCACAATTACGCCTTCACTTTGTATGTTTAGGACGTTCGGCGCAACATCGATCTGAATGTCAGCGCTGAGCGCGGCAGCAGGATAGAGAAGCCAACATAGTGTAGCAGCGAGAACACAAGCAAGAACCAAACTCATACGCAATAGCTTCATAAATACACCCTCCGTCTCTTATTTTTCGCATTAGATTAGACTAGCCAGAATTAACCAACAGCTTTGCTTGTGATTTCTCCTCCCTTTCTGCTCTATGGCAAATAGATTTGATTGGACCTAACAAATCAGCACATCTGTATCGTTCGTTTCACATTTTGAATCGGATGAGCTATATCATATACGTGGTCGTTGATGGTTTGGTCACAATGTTTTTGAATGCATGCCTGATTCTCTGTTCTAGAGATCACGTCTTTACGCTAACGGCACAGGTTTGTAACGTTAGGGCTTACTCATTCGATAGGAGCCATAGCTGTAGCACCTGGGGATACCACGGAGGATAAGCATCCTTCACCTGACAAACACGAAGTAACCCAAAGATGTAAAGGCATTTCGATCATTATCGAAGTTTGTATTACATCCTTCACGCTTCCCTTGGATTTGATCAGGCACAAGATCTTGATAACAAAAAAGCGGAGCCAAGGACTCCGCATTTTCTTAGTTTAAACCAAGATATTGTAACTTGGTCTCAGGAGGAGAAGTCTGGAGTATAATAACTATCTGCTGAAGCACCGTTGCGTGTGGCAAGGCGAGGCTGCTAGGACACCCTGAGCACGTTCTCCAACTCCTTGATGACTGCCCGCTCCGACGGAGAAATCTTCGAGGTCAGCCCAAGGAATCCACCGGCCGACTCGGCTACTGCCACCGCCCAATCGAGCATCCTCTCCCGCATCCGCCGACGCTCATCGTCGGTGAAGGTCATCCAGATACCTCGGACGTATTTCTTCCAAATCTCAAACACCTCTGGGTCAGGCCGGCGCGAAAGCCACGTTTCGAGCAGCTGGTGTCCGGCGGTCCCCGGAGATACCCCCTTCTCCTCGGCGGCCTTCATGACTGCATCGCGCTCGCGATCCTCCAGTATGCCGTCGGCCCAGGCCACTGCCGTCAGCGGCACGAGTGTCAACGCCAGCACCGTCTCGGGATTGATCCCCAGCTCGATCAACCGATCGAGAAATGCTTCATCCTTGATCTGAACTACCTCACGCAGCTCCTCACGTTGCTTTTTCTCCCGCATCTGCTCGAGCAGTCGGGCGTTATCCTTAGCGAAGAAAGCTTCCTCTAGAGTTCGGGCATCTGCAAGTATTTTCTTCGGATCCATCGTCTTTCCCTCCCCTTAGGCTACGGCGTTTCTGTTCAGTATTCCCCGTCGATAGGGGCGAAGTATAGGATGAAACAGCCTTTTAAGTCAATCGTTGCAAAAGAAAATAAATAGGGTGAAATAATAAGAACTCGCTCTCTACGGGAACCAGCAAAGGATGGGGAGCGTTGTGTGTTAAGCGGTAACCATAACTGGTTGAAGAGGGTTTGATAGTCTTAAGACTGGGGAATTTTCGTTAAAGGAATAGCGATGTTTAAATGTTAGTATTGACAAGTCATTTAAACTCAAGCCTGGGGAGGGTCTTAACAAAATATTTAGGTTGATTTTGCAGGACTAGGACTCAACATCTCTTGCCAATATGAGAACATCGAGGAAATTCAAGATCCCAAAAGAAGATGTGAATTTGATTCGGATCTAATAGTTTGTAATGCCCCGAGATTTCATTCCACCCCAATGAAACATCTTTAAGTTCATGAAACAAATGGAAAACTAGATGTGAGATGTGCGATATGGCATAGGGCATGGAGCATGGGGCATGGAGTAAGGAGACAGAATTAATTAATAAAGACCAAGACTCAAGAATTTAGGTTTCAGGTGTTAGGAACCAGCTTGCAGCTGCCAGCAGGGACTGAGAGCGAAGAGCCGGAGTAATGGCGCCAAGACACTCAAGCCATGATCTTTCTGGCTGTCTCTTCGGCCAATTTCATTATGTCCTCCCGCCTCTCCACCTCGCCTTTGTTAAATACTCCGCAGGCACGAATCTGATAGCTTTCACTGAATCCATACCATTTGAAAATGAAATCGTATCTGGGAAATACGTCTGCAAACGCGCTTTCGTCAGGGAGCCCCTGAGCCTCGATGAAAACCAGTTTCTTGCCCGGGGAGAGCCTGCATGGGTTGGGGTTGGTCGGATAATCGGGTACCAGATATGAGAAGGTTCGATCAATGAAAGTTTTTAGCTGACTGGAGATCTCGGCGAAATAGATGGGAGTGGCGAGCACCAGCACCTCGGCATCGCGGATGGCGTCCAAGACCTCTGCTAGGTCGTCCTTGAGTACGCATTTTTCCAGCTTGGTTTTGCAGGTCATACAGGCCTGACAGCCACGGTATTTCAGCTTGTTCAAGGCAAAGGTGGTAACTTCAGCGCCTAAATTCTCGGCGGTCTCGCAGAATTTCGCGGCCATGGCCGCACTATTTCCTTTAGGTCTGGGGCTACCAAGTAGACAAACCATTTTCATGCTCACTCCCCCCTTTCAGCTTATTGTTAGCTTCAATCCGCAATCTAAAATCAAAGAATCCAGAATCCAGAATCCAGAAGTCAGTAGAGATTCGCATAGCGCAGAGAGCATAGCGCATAGCGTCCGATAAATTGTTGAACTCGTTCAATACGTAAATGGTAAACGATATTTCACATCTCAGATCTCACATCTCACATCTCAAATCTGCAATCTTAAATCTCCAATTTCTCTTCCACCGACTCCACCTTGGCGGTGATTCGATCCTCACCCTTTTTCCTGTAGTCACCCTTGATGGCAAAATACACCCTGTCACAGTCCTTGCTCAATTCTTCAAAGCAGTGGGTCACTACAGCCATAACCTGGTGGAATTCCCCTTCGATGCTGGTGCCCATGGGGCCGAGCTTGTGTGGCAGCCCGCTTTCTCTGATTACTCTTACTAACCGGGCCACGTATGGGCTAACGCTCTCGCCCTTGTCCAGGGGAAACATGGAAAAATCAACGAGCAAACTCATAGGTTCTCCATTTTTTAAGATTCATCCGGAATTTGCTTGGATGGTCATCTGTTGGCCATTGGTCCTGCGGCTACCTTAGGACAAGGGGAGGTCCTAAGGCAAGAAGAAATAGAATAATAAGCCCAAACAGGCTAGAATAGCTTAACTATTGGTTTAGACCGAAGTTGAGTATATAGCTGGTGTGAAAATGAAACCATCTTGCTGCCGATTTGCGCGGACAATAAAATTTGGGCGATGCTGCTATTTGCTTTTAATTTTGCTCCTGCTTATGCAAAGTGGTTGCGCCTGGATGTACTTCCGCAAGGCGAGCGAGCCGCCGCCAGAGCCGGTCCAATATTCCCTGGCCGAGTGGCCCTTCGAGGAGTATTGGTCCGGAGTTGTTTTTAACGGAGCCAAGATTGGTTTCACCCATTTTTCTCTCTCCCCTGCACAAGATAGTGAAAAGGAGTTTGATATAAGGTCCGAGGCAGTGCTTCACTTTCGTTTCCTCATGTTCGACAAAAAGGTTAATTTCAGGTCTTTCGATAGGGTGGCGAATGATCTCACTCTTAGACATTTTGTCTATGATTACGATTTGGACGGTAACAAATTAAAGTTAACTGGCAAGCTCACCAATGGCATACTCGAGGTGGAGGTGAGATCAAGAGGCGAGACCAGAAAGGAGACTTTAGTCGTTGAGGACAAACTTTATCCCGCA